>CAMZHP010000370.1 GCA_947306845.1 uncultured Prevotellaceae bacterium | reverse complement strand
CTGCATCGGCGGAGGGGTTCGCTGAAGTCGAAATAGTCGGAGAATTTGGCGGCTTCCTCACTGTCCGCCTTGGCTTTCACCACCTTTGAGGTGATGACGGCCTCGCGGCGGTAGGCGCTGCGCAGCGTGTTGCGCGACCGCTCGTCCTCACTCACCATCTCGGCGATGATGTCCTGCGCGCCCTTGATGGCACTGTCGGCATCTTTCACCTCTCCCTTGACGTAGCGTTCAGCCACTCTCTCGGGATGGCTCTCGCGCTGAAGCAAGATGAGGGTGGCGAGGGGTTCCAGTCCTTGTTCGCGGGCCACCTGTGCCCTGGTGCGCCGCTTGGGCTTGAAAGGCAAGTAGAGGTCCTCGAGCGTGGTGGCATCCCAGCACTCCTCCACGCGGTGCTTCAGGTCATCGGTCAGTTTGCCTTGTTCCTCGATGGTCTTGAGGATGGTCTCCTTACGCTTGGCCAGTTCCTTCAGCTTGTCGTAGGCATCGCTGATTTGTGCTATCTGCACTTCGTTGAGGTTGCCGGTGCGCTCCTTGCGGTAGCGGGCGATGAAGGGGATGGTGCAGCCCAGATCGAGCAATGCGAGGGTGTTCTCCACACCTTCTGAGGGCAGGCTGAGCTGTTTGGAAATGAGTTGTGCGAATATGTTCATGACTCTGTTGGCTTTTTAAACAATCGACAAATTTAGTGAAGAATGGGCGAAGGACAAAGCATTTTCCCATATTTTTTCTGCCATTCCTGAATCTATGTGAAAAAAAACTTGTATATTTGCATGTTTGAGGATTTTCCCTTAACTTCGCAGCAAATATCATAAAATCATGTCAAAGATGAGAAGAGTTCTTTGGATGTTGCTGCTCTTGTTCCCGTTGGGAATGAGCGCGCAGACTATCGTGGAGAAAATGGCTTTTGAGGCAACGCTCAATGGCAAGATTCCAGTGCGGGTGGCCTTTGAGGTTGACGCGGAGAAGACTGCTGCCGGAGAGATTTATTATCCCAAGGCCAAGAATCCAGCACCGATTCTCATTGTCGGCTACAAGTTCCCGGATGGAGATTATTACCTGCGTGAATTCAACAGCAAAGGCGAGGTGACCGGCATTATACATGTTGAGAGGAAAGCCGGAAAACTCTCTGGCTATTGGACCAATCCCCGTACAGAGGAAGGCCTGCGTTTCACCAATCTGCGCACCATCGCTTTCCCCAAAGCGTGTGGTGGCAAACTGCTTCCCGAGGACCCTGCGCATATCGGGCGCGAATACCGCTATTCGTTCTACCATACCGGCATTAATGAGATGATGGGCGGAAGCGCCACTTTCAAGGGAGCCGGTAAAAACCGCATCCATTTCGATATCTGCAATGTCCCAGGAAACATCGCTGAGGGAAGAAGCGATCAGGGACGTCCTGCCGTGCTCCACGGCAACCAGTTCGTATACAACAACGTCAATGAGTGCGGATATGGGTTCAGGGCCATCTTCTACAAACAGTTTGTCGTGTTCGAGACAGTCAGTGAATATGACACGACGACGGATTGCTTCGGAGCACATACCACCTTTGACGGAATTTATATAAAAGTAAAAGAATAAATTGATTTCAGTAGATACACTCAAGGTGGAGTTTGGGGTGAAACCCCTCTTCCACGATGCCAGTTTTGTGATCAACGAGCGCGACCGCATCGCGCTCGTTGGCAAGAATGGTGCCGGGAAGTCAACCTTGCTTAAAATACTATGTGGCAAGCAAAAACCTACTTCAGGGACGGTGGCCATTCCTCACGACACCACCATCGGTTACTTGCCCCAGGTGATGGCGATACAGGACAACACCACCGTGCGCGATGAGACCAGGAAGGCATTCGCCGACCATATACGCATGAGGAAGCACCTCGATGAGATGCAGCGGCAACTGGCTGAGCGTGAAGACTATGAGAGCGATGCATACAACGCCCTTGTCACGAAGTTCACCCAGGAGCATGACCGCTATCAGATGCTGGGAGCAGGAAATGATGAGGCAGAATTGGAACGTACCCTCATGGGACTTGGCTTCACCCGCGATGACCTCAACCGCCCTACTTCGGAATTCAGCGGGGGCTGGCGCATGCGTATCGAACTGGCAAAGATTCTCCTGCAGCGGCCCGATGTGCTGCTGCTCGACGAGCCAACCAACCACCTCGACATCGAGAGCATCCAGTGGCTGGAGCAGTTTCTTGCCACTTCTTCCAGCGCCGTCGTCCTGGTGAGCCACGACCGTGCGTTCATCAACAATGTGACGAACCGTACACTGGAGATCTCATGCGGACAGATCATCGACTATAAGGTGAAATACGACCAGTATGTGGTGCTCCGTGCAGAGCGGCGCGAACAGCAGTTGCGGGCATACGAGAACCAGCAGAAGGAAATCGCCGATATCAAGGATTTTATCGAACGGTTCCGTTACAAACCCACCAAGGCGGTGCAGGTGCAGAGCCGCATCAAGCAGTTGGCCAAGATCGTGCCCATCGAGGTGGACGAGGT
>CAMZHP010000369.1 GCA_947306845.1 uncultured Prevotellaceae bacterium | reverse complement strand
ATCCGTCTGCTTCAGCTTCAGCATCCCAAACTCAATGACAGTGCCGTGCAATTCTATGATCAGGAAGTGCCTACCAACCAACCCATCTTCAACTATGACGGCAAAATAAGATTCTGACAGATCCGCATTCAAGCCGAGGGCCGGTTCTCCCCAAGATATAGCGAAAGAAAAAACTTTTGTTCAATAATTTGTGCCGTTTTCTTTTCTGAGTTAATTTAATGTGTTAACACAGATAGGCGAGTTCGCTTTCATTCTCGCTACCTTGGGCACTTCACTGGGTGTCACCAGCGATTTCCTTTATCCTATTGTTGTGGCCGTTTCGGTGTTCACAACATTTACCACTCCATATATGATCCGCCTTGCGCAACCTGCCTATGGATTCATGAAAAGAGTACTCCCCGCATCGCTGATGGCAAAGTTGGAGCGTTATGCATCGGGAGAGCCGGAGGTTGTAGGACAGCAAAATCACTGGCGCTCCTATCTCAAGCAGGTTGCCGTCACTGTCCTTATCTACAGCGTGCTGTGTATGGCCATCGTCGCATTGATGCTTTATTTCGGTGAGCCACTGCTTGCTCGTCTGTTGTCCAATCCTTGGCGTGAAATCATTGTGGCTGTTTTGACTATCCTGTTCGTTTCTCCTTTCTTGCGTACGCTGATGCTGAAAAACCAGAGAACGGAGTTTGAAACGCTTTGGAATGACAATCGCTTCAATCGGGCTCCGTTGTTGGCGGTGCAGCTGCTTCGTTTAGTCTTGGGGGCTGCCTTCGTGAGTTACATTCTCGGGCATACTGTCCAATGGAGCAGCACTCTGGGCCTCTTCGTCGTCATGGCGGTGATCTTCATCATTATTTTCTCAAGAAGGTTGAGGAAGGAAAGCAACTTGTTGGAGCAGACCTTCACTGACAATCTTACTCAGCGTGAGCGACATGATGACCAACAGGCGGGGCGGCCGCAGTTTATGAAAGGGTTGGTTGAGCGCGACATTCATCTTTCCACTTTCACTGTGCCTGTGGGCATAGAGTGGGGTGGGCTGACACTTGCCCAATTGGCATGGGGAAAGCGCTATGGGGTTCAAGTGGCAGGTATCCTGCGTGGGCAACAACGTCTCAATATCCCGGCGGCCGGTACTCTCATCCTTCCTGGTGACCGCGTGCAAGTCATTGGATCCGACAAACAATTGACAGACTTCGGAAAAGCCATGGAAGCCATGAGTGCAGAGTCCGCCCTTCGGGAAACTCCTGAGGAAATGACGCTGCGCCGTCTAATTCTTCTCTCCAATTCTCCTTTTGTCGGCAAGACAATTCGGGAGAGTGGCATCCGCGACCGCCATCAGTGTCTTATAGTCGGAGTGGCGAAGGAAGGTGGTGAAGGTCTGCTCAAACCCGATCCCATGCTGCAGCTGCAGGCTGGTGATATAGTTTGGGTCGTAGGTGAGGAGGCTCACATCAACGAGATGGAGGACATACCCCAAAAAGATTTGTGATGACGGCATGACCCAAGTCACCAACCTGGGTGTCGCTGTAGGCGAAGAGCAATGAGAACAAAAAAGCCAGGGTGCAATCATTGTCTGCATCCTGGCTTTTTTGTTTGATGGGTTTCTATCTGGCTGCCACGTATTTGTGCAATGTGGCACGCACGGCACCGGGTCCGGCATATAGCTCCTTGACCATGCCCTCAATCTGCTCGCCCAGTCCGGCCTCATAGAGGTCGAGTCCGAAGACATCGGCACGGCTGTAGAGCTTCCGCAGGCAGGAGTAGTCCTGGTCGGGCTTGCCTACCTCAAGTGGTTCAACGATGGCTTGCATCTCTGCCAACATCGGGTCTGGGGAGGGCTCAAAGGGTGTGCCGTCGTCCTTGATGCCCTTCAGGTAGCGGGCATAGCCAGCCAGCGTCAGGGGGATGAGTTGCAGGTTGCTCATGTCAAGTCCGCGGGCAATGTATTTCTTGATGGTCTCGCCAAAGCGGATGGGCAACTTCTGGCTGGTGTCCATGGCGATGCGCTGAGGAGCATCGGGCATGAAGGGGTTGGGCAGACGGCGGTTGATGACAGCACCGATGAATTCGTAGGGATTGAGCACACCTGGGTCGGTCACCACAGGCATCGCTTCCATATAGCCGATTTTTTGGATGAAGCTGCGCAGGTCGTCATCGGCCATCTCAGCAGAGATGAGGGTATAGCCCAGCATGCAACCATAGATGGACATCGCCGTGTGGAGGGGGTTGAGGCAGGTGGTCACTTTCATGGTTTCCACTTTGTCCACTGTCTCGCGGGTGGTGTAAAGCGCACCGCCAAGGTCGAGTGGGGGACGGCCGTTGGTGTAATTGTCCTCGATGACAAGATACTGCACCTCCTCGGCATTGACAAACGGGGCGGTGAAAGTGTGCTTCTCTGTTTCGATGTAGTTGTTGTCCTCAAAACCGTCGGCGGCAAGCATCTCCTGCACTTTCTGGTGGGGACGTGGGGTAATCTTGTCAATCATCGACCAGGGGAAGGTGATTTTCG
>CAMZHP010000368.1 GCA_947306845.1 uncultured Prevotellaceae bacterium | reverse complement strand
ACTTGCTCCACCATGAGGCCATCTTCCCCCACCCGCCCGTCAACCACCGCATGCAAGCGAAATTGCATGTGGAGCAGATGATCAAAGACTACCGCATCGAAGCCATCGCCATCGGCAACGGCACCGCGAGCCGTGAGACCTCCGACTTCGTCAAGACGCTCGACTTGCCGCATAAGGTGCAGACCTTCGTGGTGAGTGAGGATGGAGCATCGGTCTATTCCGCATCAAAAACAGCACGTGAAGAATTCCCAGACGAAGATGTCACGGTGCGTGGCGCCGTGAGTATCGGCCGCCGCCTGATGGATCCGCTGGCCGAACTGGTGAAAATCGACCCCAAGAGCATCGGCGTGGGACAATACCAGCATGATGTGGATCAGGGGAAATTGAAGAAAAGCCTTGACCAGACCGTGGAGAGTTGCGTCAACTCAGTGGGTGTCAATCTCAACACCGCCAGTCAGCACCTGCTGACATACGTGAGCGGACTGGGTCCCACATTGGCCAAAAACATCGTGGACTACCGCCGTGAGCACGGACCGTTCAGCAGCCGTGCCCAACTCAAGAAAGTGCCGCGCCTAGGTCCTGCCGCTTTTGAGCAATGCGCCGGTTTCCTCCGCATCCCCGGTGCCAAGAATCCGTTGGACAACAGCGCCGTGCATCCGGAGAGTTACGACATCGTGGCAAAAATGGCCAAGGACAGCGGCTGCACCGTCGACGAACTGATCAGCGACCGAAACAAGCGCAGCCAGATCAACATCCAGCGCTATGTCACCGACACGGTGGGCATCCCCACACTGACTGATATCATGAACGAGTTGGAAAAGCCCGGACGTGACCCCCGTGAGCAGATTGAAGAGTTTGAGTTCGACCCCAATGTCACCAGTATCGATGACCTCTCCGAGGGCATGGTGCTCCCCGGCATCGTGACCAACATCACCAATTTCGGAGCCTTCGTCGATATCGGTGTTCACCAAGACGACCTGGTGCATATCTCACAGTTGGCCAACAAGTATGTGAGAGACCCCAACGAGGTAGTACACCTGCACCAGCATGTACGCGTCATGGTCAAGGAAATCGATCACCGGCGCAACCGCATTGCGCTGACCATGAAATTCTGAATGAGCGAACAAGACAAAGTTCCCCGCGCATCGATAGGGCGCGGGGAACTTTTTTATCAGGTAATGATTCCGGTCAAATGCCAGACATCATTCCGCTGTGGCTGTCTGTCCTGGTACTACAGCTTATCCCAGAGATCATCCTTATCTTCCTTGCCAAAGTGGATGTCTTCCTCAAAGTTGCCGTAGTTGCTCAACTGTCCTTCGCTGCCATCAGGCAGTTTGTCCCATACTTTCAGGCTGGCATCCATCACCGCTTGCTTCAGGTCCGATTCATGGATTTCTGCTTCAGGTCTTGTATATCGTCTCATGGTTTCCTATTTTTTGAATATTAGTATCTGAGTATATTTCACTAGCTTGTGGCACACCCCGTGAGGGTGTGCCGACAAACTCTGTTTATTTCCTGATATGCTTCATCCCATTGACGATGACCACACCACGGTAGTTGTCGCCCACACGCTGACCGGCGAGGTTGTAGGCAGGAGCATCATTGGCAGCAGAGCTAACCACGCTTTGATTGATTCCGTCAGTCTCAAAGAGGCCAATGAAATTTGTTTCCGTCTCACTGGCAGGAAGAGCCAGATAAGCCTTGTGAGCACCATTGGTGAATGCTGCACCACCCTCTGCCATATAGTAGAAGCCAACCACACCTTCACTGGAAGTGAGAGCATAGAACTTGTAAGAACCACTCTCCAGTTCGCCGGTTGTCATTTCAGTCTCATCTGATCCACGAAGCAGGTTGACGGGAGCATCGGCTGTGACAACAGATTTCTTAAACATGACCGTCTTCTCACCATCTGTTCTCTCAAGAATCACTCCACATCCTGCTGGAATCACACCGCTAAGAGAGCTGAGCCCCACCTTCTTCTTGGTTATATTCTCCACCACATAAGCAGTCACACCATCGGGAATCTCGTAAGCACTGTTGGAGTAATAGAATGTTGCATAGTCTGTTTCTCCGAAAGTCAGTTCCACTCCATTGGCCGGATAGGTCACCACAATACTGGTGTAATATTTTCCATCATTTCCAAAGACAATGTCCACAGTCTCATCACTACCATTATAAACGTATGTAGCAGTCTTGGTTCCTGATCCTGACGAAGGAGTTTCTCCACCGACGGTGGTCGTACTGATGTTATTACTTTTAGCTGTAATGACAACTGTCATGCCCGACACTGCAGGTATGGTGAAAGTAGAATTTTCATTGATCTGGGTATCATCTGTCCTAGATGCATTGTTGGCCTTACCTTTTTCAGCATTATTAATATACATAGGAATATCAATGGCCTTGCCGTTAATCACACCCTGAACAACATAATAGCCGGTAGCTTTCTCAATATTGAGTACTGGAGTTCCTGTAAAGTCCCAAGTAACCTTGAGATCTTTTGTCCTGTCACTGCTC
>CAMZHP010000367.1 GCA_947306845.1 uncultured Prevotellaceae bacterium | reverse complement strand
GAAAATTCGTGAGAAGAAATAAAATCCCGAGAATCCCTAGATTATTTGTTGTTAAAGATCCGAGGTCGGGATAGGATGCCTCTTCCGCCAGATGAAATGCCGGATACGGAAGAGAGGCTCGCAAAGGCATTCTGAGGGGAAGTAGCGGAGGAAGCGCAGGTCACGCAAGCCGACACGGATGTTGCGCTGCATGGCACTTTTGGCGATACCTCCCATCGCACGCTTGTCGTATTTTCCGAAATTGCCGCCGACAAGTATCTCCTCCATCAACAGGCGTCCGAAACGCTCATTGGGAGCGCAGAGCAGCAAGCTGTTGTCGATGCCTGTAAGCTCACGCAGCACCCACATCAGCGCACTTGCTATCTTGTAAAGTCCCAGCCGCCGCAGTTCTTTCTCTGAGGGGCGCTGTTGTCCTGCGTTCTTGGTGAGCAGGTGGTAGTAATCTACCACATGGCGAAGGCCTACCCCCTCGCGCAGCAGATGGGTATAGATGTGGGCGAGCAGGTAGATGCAGTTGAACTCGAATGTGGGCACGCAGAAACCCCATTCCTCCTGCTTGTTGGAGAAACAGGCATCTGAGTGGTCGAGAAACCACTGCTGTAGCCTGTGGTTGTGCAAGGGGTTGCTCATCCATGACGGACGGTAGTGTACCTCTATGGGCACCTTGCCTGCATTGATGAAGTCGATGTGGTGATAAATGCGCCGGAACCCCGGCTTGACGGAGTCGACATAGGCAATCACTTTCTCATCACCACCTTCCACCCAAATGTCGATGTCGCCAGGTGTGCGCAGGTAGGGAGTGGGGTAGAGGAGTGCGTTGCCCTGCCCCTTGAGCAAACAAGAGCGGAAACCCTCCTTGCTGAAATTTTTCCAGACCCATGCCGCTTTCTGGTAAACCATGCGGTTGTCTTTCTCCACCTTCTTGATTCGGGCCATCCAGCCCAGTACCATTTCTTCGCTAAGCTTCAGCTGGCCGCTGGCACCCAGCCGCTCCATGCCGCGAAAATAGGTGCCTTCCACGG
Organism: uncultured Prevotellaceae bacterium; assembly: GCA_947306845.1. Next base: position 1,510 of record CAMZHP010000367.1, on the reverse strand, counting down.
TCTGCCGACGTGCAAAGTGATACAGCTGCTTCCAGTCGATTTGGCTGACCGACTGAGGCAAAGCCGCCTTGTCATCAAGACAATAGCGCAGAAAATCCAGATAAGGTGTGTATTCGTCCATCACTTGTCGCTCTTGTGCAGAAGCACGGTAAGACGGTGCAAAAGTAAGAAAAATATTTGAAAATCAGTTGATGGCCCAAAATATATTTTTATAGTTGATAATTATTAATTATGCTGACATATAATAGTTAATTATTATTTATTTTACCTATTTTTTTAACTTAATTGTGTTAACGTTTTAAGATTTGTACTATCTTTGCTCCCATGAAGAAAAAGACGATATGGACAATCGCGACCATCATGGGCCTCTCGTTTCTTGCCCTGCTTTTCCTGCAGATCAAGTATATCAGTGAGATGGTGAACATGAAGAAGGAGCAGTTTGATGAGTCTATCAACCGCTCGCTCAATCAGGTGTCGCGCAACTTGGAACTCAATGAGACGCTGCGCTACCTCGAACAGGATGTGAGCGCGGCGGCCAGAAGAAGGCTGTCCAGCGACACCGCTGTCTTCAGCGCACTCGACTCCTATATGCCGCACGGCAAGGGGTACTCTTCATTTGAGATGAAGACCAACCAGGTGAATCCGGGTTCAGTGCCCAAGCTGCTTATCGTCAGGAATGACAGAAACATGCTCACGCAGACCAACAAGTCGATGAAAGAGGTGGTGCGCAACAGATACGTCTATCAAAAAGCCCTGCTCGACCAAGTGGTGATGAACCTCCTCTACTCTGCTTCGGACAAACCTCTGGAGGAGAGGGTGAACTTCAGACTGCTCGACCGTGACCTCAAGGTGGAGCTGCTCAACAATGGGGTGAGCATTCCCTACCATTTCACCGTTTCGACCCAGGAGGGCAGGGAGGTGTACCGTTGTCCCGACTATGACGAGGAGGGTGAGGAGTACACCTATGAGCAGGTGCTCTTCCGCAACGACCCGTCGAATAAGACCGGAGTGGTGAGAATCCATTTCCCGCAGATGAACAACTACATCTTCTCCAGCATCAGGTTCATGATACCTGCCATCGTGTTTACGGTCATCCTGCTCATTACCTTCATCTTCACCATTTTCGTGGTGTTCCGCCAGAAACGCCTCTCTGAGATTAAGAATGATTTCATCAACAATATGACCCATGAGTTGAAGACGCCCATTTCAAGTATTTCGCTCGCGGCACAGATGCTCAACGACGACGCCCTCACAAAGAGTCCGGACATGCTCAGACGTATGGCCAACGCCATTCAGGAGGAGTCGAAACGGCTCCGCTTCCTCGTAGAGAGGGTGCTCCAGATGTCAATGTTCGACAAAGATGCCGCCATTTTCAAGAAAAAAGAATTGGACATCAACGAACTCATGGAGAATGTGGCCAAGACCTTTACGCTCAGGGTCGAGCATACAGGTGGAAAAATCCAGATGGAGGTGGGCGCCGTTGATTCGGCCATCTATGTCGATGAGATGC
>CAMZHP010000366.1 GCA_947306845.1 uncultured Prevotellaceae bacterium | reverse complement strand
CATTGATCTTCTCAAAGACGAATTTGTTCGGAGAGAGTTGGATGACGCCGTCGGTGAAATGAGCCAGATCGGCGATGACTTTCTCGTCATCGGCTGATCCGTGACTCCACTGGTAGAGGTCGCGTTTCATGTGGTTGGCGGTCAGGCGGGCGAGTTCATCGCGCTCAGGACCTTCAGGCATGCTTTTGAGTTGCTCAAACAACTCAAACACCATATTGCCGTAATGGCGCACGGGGATGTCTTTCATCGGATAGCCCAATGGCTCGGGGCGCGAGGCAATCTTGGCGGCCTGACTCACGTCGCAAGGCCAGTCGATGTCGAGTTGGAAATTGCTCATCAGGGCGAGATGGTCCCAGAGTTTGTGACGGTAGTCTGCATTGCTGCCGCCGGGGAACATGCGCTCCATGATGGAGATGATGGTCTCTGCGCAGCGCTGACGCTCCTCACGTGACTCAAGAGTGACCGCATGGTCCACCATCTTCTGAATCTCACGGCCATATTCGGGCATCAGAAGACGCTCTCTTTGCGTGTTGTAGTCTAATCCTTCTATGTTCATTTCTTAAAAACTGTTCTGTCTCGTTACTTTTATTCAAGATCACCGGAAGTGATGTCTTCCCCTCCTTGAGAGGTGCAGGGGAAGGTTTCTTATATCAGTGGCTTGGATGGCTTGGCCACGAAATCCTTCAAGTAGAAGGGGGTGAAGTAGGCCACATCCTCAAATTGGGCCATGACCATGCGCTTCTCCGCCAATGGCATCATATATTTGGCAAGCGGCCGGATGCCTTCTATCAGGTGGGCATTGGGGTGGTTGATGACGTCCATGCACTTGGCGGCGCCATTGCCAAAGAAATACACAGGGCGGTCTTCTAGCCACTCCCGATAAGTCGTGTTGTCGACAATGTCGGCCTGTATGCCGCGAATAGGGCGCAGGGCACGGTCGTAGATGGCGGAGTAGACCTCCATGCGACGTGCGTCGAGCATGGGGCATAGCAGCGCGTCGTCCTCAAGCTCGCGCCCCAGTAGAATAGGGACGCAAAGCAGCTCCAGGGTAGGAATGGCAAGCAGTTTGAGCTCACGGCCATAGCAGACCCCTTTCGCCATGGAAACACCAATGCGCAGACCTGTATAGGAACCTGGTCCGCAACTCACTGCCACAGCATCGAAGGGTATGGCATGGTTGTCGGTGAAAGAGAGGGCCTCATCGACAAAAGTTCCAAGCCTTTCCGCGTGGTTCGGGCCCGTAAGGTCTTCGTCGTGGTAGATGCAGGCACCGTCTTGACTTACGGCCACCGAGCAGGCGTCGGTGCTGGTTTCAATATGCAAAATACAGGACATCCAGATATCAATCTCTTTTTATTCCACAATTAATCTGCAAAATTACGTTTTTTTCCTCAGAAATATGTATTTTTGCATAAAATTATGATGAGTGAAAGGCTTTTTCAACCTCAGTTGATGGGGAAAAGTTTTTTTCAAGACAAATATTTAGGGATATGTTATTATCGATGACTGGCTACGGGAAAACCACCGTGGCGTACAAGGAGAAGAAAATTCATGTGGAGGTGAAGTCGCTCAACAGCAAGGCTTTCGACCTTTCCACGCGTATCGCACCGCTTTATCGTGAGAAAGAGATGGAAATCCGACAGCTTGTCGCAGCCACTGTGGTGAGGGGCAAGGTGGATTTTTCCATTTGGATAGAAAAGGATGCTGGTTCAGACGCCACCCCCATCAACATGGCTCTTGTGGAGAATTATTACCAGCAAATCAAGAATATTGCATCCAAGACTGGCATACCTGAGCCTCAGGACTGGTTCTATACCCTTCTGAGGATGCCTGATGTCACTGCCCGGACTGAAGTAGAGGAGCTCTCTGAAGAGGAATGGGAAGTGGCGCGGGGAGCCATCAATGAGGCACTAGGCTATTTGGTGGCCTTCCGCAAGCAGGAGGGTGCCGCTCTTGAGCAGAAGTTTGAAAGTTGCATCGATACCATTGGGCGGTTGCTGGAGTCAATCGAGCCTTATGAGACGCTGCGTGTGGAGAAGATCCGGGCACGCATCGTGGAAAGTCTCTCTGCCATTCCCGAGGCTGACTATGACAAGAACCGCTTGGAGCAGGAACTCATCTATTACATCGAGAAACTGGACATCAATGAGGAGAAACAGCGGCTTGCCAACCATCTCAATTACTTCCGCACGACGATGCAGGAGGAGCAGAGCCAGGGCAAGAAACTGGGTTTCATCGCTCAGGAGATGGGCCGTGAGATCAATACCACAGGCTCAAAGAGCAACCTTGCCGAGATGCAGAACATCGTCGTTCAGATGAAAGACCAATTGGAGCAGATCAAGGAACAAGTGCTGAATGTGCTGTAAAAAACCTCTCCCCAGCCCTCTCCAAAGGAGAGGGAGCGCTCAAAGAACCCCACAAATATAACTGTCATGAAAAAGAAACAATCTAGGAAACCAACAAAGAAACAAATAGAGTCTCAACCAGTCTCCCGGGATTTTTTGATTTTCTCCGCTCCAAGTGGGAGCGGGAAAAGCACCATCATCAACTGGCTGATGAAGGAGCATCCCGAACTCAACCTGT
>CAMZHP010000365.1 GCA_947306845.1 uncultured Prevotellaceae bacterium | reverse complement strand
CGTTCTGCTTGTTGGCCTCGCGCTCCTCCAGGCTCTCGCCGATGCAGAAGATCACTTTCAGGCCATTGCTCAGGGCGAGCAGCACTTTCTCTTTCAGAATCTCGGGAGTCTCGGCGTAGTATTCGCGGCGCTCGGAGTGGCCCAGAATCACATACTGTGCTCCGGTGCTCTTCACCATGGCTGCAGACACCTCACCCGTATAGGCACCTTTCTCCTTGTCGGCGCAGTTCTCAGCTCCGAGACCGATGATGTCCTGGTTGAGGAACTGTGCGATGCTGGCCAGGTGGATGAACGGGGTGCAGATCACCACGTCGCAGTTGGGCTTGTCTGCATTCAGGTTCTCGTTCAACTCCTTTGCCAATGCAATACCGTCTTGCAGGGTCATGTTCATCTTCCAGTTGCCTGCTACAATTTTCTTTCTCATTTGTTCTCAATAAAAATTAATAGGTGAATGTATTATTATATCATTTGTTGTCTTTATCGGACTTGTCGGACTTGTCAGGTTTTTGCCGTTTTCTCTTGGGGGTGAGCATCCTTGTCCATGCCCAGAGCCTGTCGGCAATGGTGAGAGCCAGCAAGGGAAGCGCAAACCACATGAGAATGGTGGCAATCTTGCGAGGTGTTTTGCTGACGGGCACCTGTCCCATCTCACTCACTTCCAGACGCTCGGTCAGCTGGGTGGCATCGGGGAGGAAATTGTGACTCCATTTGCGCACCACCACGCCATTGTGAAGGAGCACCAGACCAGGATTGCTGCGGATGATGGTCTTCAAAGTCGTACCGTCGGTGGAGCAGAAGGAATATTCTGCCCCGGTGAGGTCACGCCACCGCTCGATGGCAGATGCCCCGCTGGAGGTCAGGCAGTAGAACCCGTAGCCGTTGTCTTGGCTGAATTCATAGATCTGGTCAATCTGCCCGAAGTCGCTGTCGCTGGCATTCTCAAGGGTGGGGGAGATGAGCAGGAAAGTGTAGCCCGGGTCGCTGATGACCTCGTCGGTGATGTCCTCGCCATCGTCCAACCTTGTGATGGAAAAATCGTGGATGGGCGGCAGGTCTCCCTCGCTGATCTGCACCGTTTCGCTGTCGATGAAAGTCCAGGTGGAGTCAGGATAGTCCTCAAGGGTGAAGGTGCGCCGCTCACCGTCTTTTTCAAGGATGAACTTCGTCTCAAACTGCGGTTGGGCAGCAGAGTCGGGCAGTTCCATGCCTGCACGGATGTCGGCTCCCTCATGGTAGGGGCGGAAGTCGAACAGCGGAACGTCGTAGAGGCACCAGATGCTCACAGCGATGATGAACAGCAGGGTGTAGTTGATGACAATCCACTGGTTGGTGCGCGAGATGAGCCTCACCATGCTGAACGGCCACCGGCAAAGCAGCACGGCACAGGCCAGGAGCACTATGTTTTTGGCAAACGTCTGACCATTGGTCAGCTTCAGCGCATCGCCGAAACATCCACAGTCACTGATGGGATTGGCTATCCAGAGCCACAGGGAGATGAGCGTCATCACCACCATCAGCGCCACTGTCAGTTTTGTCACTGTGCGGCGGTGCATGGCGAACAGCAGGAAGATGCCCAGACAGAACTCGGCGGCAGACAGACCTATGGAGGCTCCCAGTGTCATCCAGTCGGGCAGGATGCCTTCCAGGCCTAAGGCGGTCAGGTAGTCCTGTATCTTGTATTGTGTGCCCAATGGGTCAATCGCCTTCACGAATCCCGAAAGAATCAGGGTGAGCGACAGCACCAGCCGGCACAGGTTCAGAAATATGCGAAACAGACTATTCACTGAGCTTGATAATGCCGAAAACGGCGTAGTTGATGATGTCCATATAATTGGAACCTATGCCTTCCGACACCAATGTCGTTCCGCCAAGGTCCTCTATCTCTTTCACCCGCTGGATTTTCGTGAGGATGAAGTCGGTGTAGCTGCTCACACGCATGCCACGCCATGCCTCGCCATAGTCATGGTTCTTTTTCAGCATCAGTTCCAGCGTCGATTTGGCATAATGGTCGTAGAGCGCCATAGCCTCCTCACTGCTGATGTCGGCGAAGTCGCTGTAACCCTTCTCCAACTGGATGAGGCCCACCAGGCCATAGTTGACCAGTGCGACAAACTCCGGACGGATGCCCTCGCCCACCAAGGAGGTGCCTGTCACCTCCAGCGAGCGGATGCGCATCGCCTTGATGAAGAGCTGGTCGGTGAGTGAAGAGGGGCGCAGCAGGCGCCATGAGGCACCGTAGTCGTGAAGTTTTTTCTCAAACAGCGAGCGGCATTCCGTCATTGCCGCCGAAAACTGCTCCTCGGTGAGGGTATGTTGATTGGGCATGGTCTTGTCTGTTAATGTCGCTGCAAAATTACACATTTATTATGAACCTGCCAAAATTTTCAACGTTAAGGAATAGTAAAACTAAATTAATTCAATGTAAGTTGAAAGTAGTGAAAGAAGTTAAGTAGTTAATGATGTGAAGCCATATGATTCGCGTGTCGTCTCCATTCGGCCAAAGCTGTCCCCTCCAAGCAATAAAAGGTAATGGCTTTAACTTCTCAGCAAAGGGATAACTTCCTAACTACTTAACTACTTGCAAGTTGAGCAAATGCGAAACTTAAATAAATCACAAA
>CAMZHP010000364.1 GCA_947306845.1 uncultured Prevotellaceae bacterium | reverse complement strand
CATTTCCTGCGTCTCTCACATCCTGCCCATCGTCACATCGTGATTCTTACTGACTTGGAACTGGGATACTGAGAAAGTGAAGAGTGAAGAGTGAAGAGTGAAGAATTCCCTCTGTCGATGTCGTTCGGTATGTCGCTGTTTTACAGCGACCACGACATGCAAATGTAATGTCTAAACTCCAATTATGATCGTCTGTATAGCAGAGAAACCAAGCGTTGCCAAGGACATTGCCCGGATCATTGGAGCCAACAGTTCCAAAAACGGATACATGGAAGGCAACGGCTATCAAGTGACCTGGACCTTCGGCCATCTGTGTACCCTCAAGGAACCAGATGACTACATGCCACTATGGAAAAAATGGGCGCTCTCGACACTGCCCATGATTCCTCCCCGTTTTGGCATCAAACTGATTGAGGATGAGGGTATCAAGAAACAATTTTCCATCATCGAGCAACTCATGCAGGCCGCCGACGGCATCATCAACTGTGGTGATGCTGGTCAGGAAGGTGAACTCATCCAACGGTGGGTGATGCAGAAGGCCCAGGCAAAATGCCCGGTGCGCCGGCTGTGGATTTCATCCATGACCGACGAAGCCATCCGCGAAGGATTCCAGACCCTGAAAGACCAATCCCTATATGACCCGCTCTACCGGGCAGGGTTATGCCGCGCCATCGGAGACTGGATCCTTGGGATGAATGCCACTAGGCTTTACACGCTGAAATATGGCCAGAACAAGCAGGTGCTCTCCATCGGCAGGGTACAGACCCCCACTTTGGCACTGATTGTCAACCGCCAGAAAGAGATTGACGGATTCAAGCCTGAACCCTACTGGGTGTTGTCCACCATTTACCGGGAAACACTTTTTACGGCCACGAAGGGCAAGTTCATGACCAAGGAGGAGGGAGAGCAATCATTTGCGCTCATCAAGGACAAACCCTTCCATGTCACCGATGTACAGAAGAAAAACGGAACGGAAGCCCCGCCCCACCTCTATGACCTCACTTCGCTGCAAGTGGACTGCAACAAGAAATTCAGTCTCAGCGCCGACACCACCTTGAAAATCATTCAGACGCTGTATGAGCGCAAATTCACCACATACCCACGTGTGGACACCCAGTATCTCAGCGATGACATCTATCCCAAATGCCCCAACATCCTGAAGGGGCTCAAAGGATATGAGCAATGGACAGCCCCTTTGGCTGGCAAGGCCCTGAAGAAGAGCAAGAAAGTGTTTGACACCTCCAAGGTGACCGACCACCATGCGATCATCCCCACAGGTGTTGCTCCCTCTGGTCTGACCGACCTGGAGCGCCATGTGTATGACCTGGTGGTCCGCCGTTTCATCAGCGTGTTTTATCCCGACTGCCTGTTTGCCACCACCACGGTGATGGGCAAGGTGGACAGCGTGGAGTTCAAGGCATCGGGCAAGCAGATAAAGAGTCCCGGATGGCGTGTCATTTACGACAAAGACACCAATGTCAATACGGAGGATGAAGGCAAAAAGGATGCGGAGGAAAAAGTGCTTCCCGACTTTGTCAAAGGGGAAAGCGGTCCCCACACGCCCACACTGACAGAGAAATGGACCACCCCTCCCAAATACTATACTGAAGCTACTTTGCTCCGTGCCATGGAGACGGCGGGGAAGTTCGTAGAAGATGAGGAACTACGGGCCGCACTGAAAGAAAATGGCATCGGCCGCCCCTCGTCCAGGGCTGGCATCATTGAAACCCTTTTCAAGCGCCGCTATATCCGCAGGGAGCGCAAGAACCTGCTTGCCACCGCCACAGGTATAGAACTGATAGACACCATCAGGGAAGACTTGCTGAAAAGTTGTGAGCTGACAGGCATTTGGGAGAAAAAACTGCGCGATATCGAGCATCAGTGCTATGACGCTTCGATGTTCATAGACGAGCTGAAGCAGCAAATCAAAGATATCGTCAATCAGGTGCTCACCGACAACAGCAACCGTCGGATATCGTTGGTCAGCGAGGAAGACCTGAAAAAGAAGACTCCCAAACAGGCCAAGACTGCGGCGCCACGGAAAACCAACATAAAGAAAATTGCCAGTGATGACCTCATCGGCCAACCATGCCCCGTCTGTCATCAAGGCGTCATCATCAAAGGCAAAACAGCTTACGGATGCAGCAGATGGAAGGAAGGTTGTGGATACAGGCTAGCTTTCGACTCTCCAAACTGATCAATTTTTACTAAAAAACAACACCATACAAAAAGTCCATCCTGGCGGATGGACTTTTTGATATGCGTTAAACTGAGATTAATCCTCCTCAGCCAGTTCAGCCTCATGCTGCTTGATGAGAGCCTGCTGGATATCGTTCGGCACCAGTTCGTAGCTGGAGAACGTGGTGGTGAAGGAAGCACGGCCACCGGTGAGAGAGCTCAATGCGATGCTGTAGTTAGCCAGCTCCTTGAGAGGAATCTTGGCATTGAGTTTCTGATAGCCAGCCTCACTGTCCATACCCATGATGATGGCACGGCGTCCCTGCAGGTCGCCCATCACATCACCCATGTAGTCAGCGGGAACCAAAACCTCCAGGTCGTAGATAGGCTCAAGCACCTTCGGACCAGCATCCTTGAATGCCTTGGAGAAGGCGTTGCGAGCTGCCAGCATGAAGGAAAGCTCGTTGGAGTCCACCGGGTGCATCTTGCCATCAT
>CAMZHP010000363.1 GCA_947306845.1 uncultured Prevotellaceae bacterium | reverse complement strand
GCCTCATTACCATCACATGTGATAAATTTCTTTTCTTTTGCCATTGTTTTTTAGAAGATAAATTAAAGAGTATAATATATAATGTCAGTTTACTATGTTTTGCTTGGTTCAATAAAGGAAGCCCAGCAGCCATAGAGGTATCTGGTTGCCTTTGCCCACCTCCGTGTTGTAGCGCGCGTACAGTGTATCGGGGGAAAACCTCAAGCGATTGCTTTGTGTGGCATCGCAGATGCGGAATTTCAGATGGCCGTCCACCAGATAGGAGTTCTCGTGGCTGGCTTGGTTTACCTTATGGTCTTTCCACATCGAATTGACGAAGAATGTCTCCATGACATCCTGCTGCTCCACGCGGCTCGGATAGATGGCGTACATCAGGTTGGAGTTGTGGAGCATCACTTTAGACGGCTTCTTGGGGAACGACTGGCCGTAGGGATAAATAATGTTGATCAGGCGTGCGTCGGCCAGATATTTGATATAATTCATCACGGTGGCACGGCTGGTGTCGATGTCATTCGCCAGTTTGCTGATGTTGGGAGCCTTGGGGCCGTCAACGGCGAGGTCGTAGAACAGTCGCTTGATGCGGGTGAGGTATTTCAGCTCAATCTGCTTGATGAGCAGGATATCCACCTCCGTCATCATGTTCATCGTCTTCAGAAGATTTTCAGAATAGTTGCGGCGCTCCTGGAAGAATGGGTAGAAGCCATGATGCACATAGTCTTGGAAAAACTCCTGCGGACGGGCCTTGGGCAGTATCTGTTTGATAATGTGCTCGTGGTCGGCAAGAATCTCCTCCAGTGTGTAGGCCCTGAAATCGTTGCCAGTCATCAGGTTGAGAAACTCACGGAAGGAGAAACCGCGTAGGTTGTAGCTCTTCACTATACCGTTCAGTTCAGGATTCTCCTCCTTCAGACGCATCACGCTCGAACCTGTGAAGATGATTTTCAGGTTGGGGTAGCGGTCGTAGCATCTGCGCAGCCCCTTGCTCCAGTTCTGCTGCTTGAAAACCTGGTCAATCAGAAGTACTCTGCCCCCTTGACGGTAGAACTCGCCGGCAAACTCCTCAATACCTTTCTCCTGAAAATAGAAGTTGTTCATATTCACATAGAGGCATTGCTTGTCGCGGGTGTCGAAATTGTCCTTCGCATACTGAAGCAGGAATGTGGTCTTGCCCACACCGCGGGTGCCCTTGATGCCGATGAGACGGTCGTTCCAATCGATCTCATCCATCAGGCCACGCCTGACCGGAGCATGGGTATGCTCTACCAAATAGGTATGTGTGCGGAAAAAGGCCTCCATTCTGATGATTTGTTTTCAATGCGGCGGGTTTTTACCCTCAGTCACTGCTATTAATTTGCAAAGATACTGTTTTTTTTGAAATTTGCAAAGTGTAGTTTGCAAATATTGAGTTTTTTTTCTATTTTTGTCACAAAATACAGCAACACTTAGGAAAACCTCACCCTTTGAAGTGTTGAAATAGCCTACTAATGACCAAACTGTATGTTTTCAATCCTGAGCACGACCTGGTGCTAGCTGAGGAAAAACAAGGCAGGGGAATGACTCCACCAAGGGCAGCTCGCTTGCTCAGACGCGATTTGGGCTTTCTTCCGGCATTCGTGGCGGGGGACGGCGACTGGGTAATGGTGGATGATGCGGAAGTGGCACGGCAGGCCGCCGTTTCCTTTGCCGATTATTTGCCCAGTGTGAGGTGGGTGACTCACAGGGAATTGGAAAGGATGCCTGAGAGGGAAAAACGGTCTGTGGTATGTCATCCCTGGGGATGGGACGAGGATGTGCGCAACCAACTGCTGCGGGCAGGGATGAACGAGTACCTGATGCCCAGTCAGCACGATTTGGTAAGGTTGCGGCGCTTATCACACAGGGCTTCTGCCATTGGCCTGCTTGAGGAGATGGTGCAGTCGCATCCTCTTGTAGCAGTAGGAGAACGAAGGGAAGCTGCTCATCTTGATGTGGTGAGAGCACTGGTGCGGGAATGGCATGGAGCGGTGATAAAGGCACCATGGAGCAGCAGCGGAAGGGGAGTGAGGTTTGTCGGGGAGACTCTCTCTGAGAATGAAAAGGGGTTCATCCGGCGTGTATTGGAACAGCAACGGTCGGTTGTCGTGGAACCACATTATGAATGTGTGCTCAATTTCGCCTTGGAGTTCTCAGTCAGGGAACGCAGAACAGTACCGCTCGAAGGTATCTCCATCTTCAGCAATGCCGGGGCAGCATACACAGGCAACTTGCTGGCTTCGGAAAAAGAGAAGAGAGCCATACTGGAAAAACATGTTGATGCGCTCACCATGCTCGACATCTCATACCGCATCCACCGTTGGCTTGACAATATGGCATGTGATGGTACGTCAACCAGTCCTTTCCATAGGGCATTCAGAGGACCTGTGGGGGTGGACATGATGTTGGTGCGAACGGCAGACGGCATCCGTATCCATCCTTGTGTGGAGGTTAATTTCAGATGTACGATGGGATACATAGCCTTGTATGTGGAAAGACGCACCAAAGGAATGTTTCGCTCCATGGCCATCAAATATGCGGACAACCACTATTCGCTCATCTTAGAATAATTAAGGATTAAGAATTAAGAATTATGATTACCATAGTATATAGATGTATGCTTTACGTAAATGTCGTGTCTGTCATGACATGCTATGCATACGTCTAAACTCCTAAACTCC
>CAMZHP010000362.1 GCA_947306845.1 uncultured Prevotellaceae bacterium | reverse complement strand
AAATGAGGAAGAAAGTATGGAGGTGATTGATAATCAACAGGAAATCACCTATTTCCCCGCCATTGACCGTTATTTGGTGAATGAATTCGGAAAACAATATGCCGAGGGTGAACACTGTGTACCCTTCCACAGCATAGTGGATGTGGATGAGCGTAACGCGGAAGACATCCTGGTGTGGGGCGATTTCTGGGTATTCAACTACAATCAGTCTGGAGATACGTTGAAGTGTGTGTCAGGTGGCAGTCATCCAGGATTGATGCACATTCGTCAGACTGATAAAGGTTTTGAGGTAACCTCTTTTGACCAAGTGGAGGACGGTTCCAGCTATCTGCCGACTGCAAAGAAGATTTTTGGAGACAAATTTGATGCCTTCCAGAAGATTAACAGTGATGAGCAGAAACGTGAGCAATTAAGAGCCGATGTGTTGGCAGACTATGCACAAAAGCACCACCTTGCTGTCTCGCTGTATCAGGATTTTGGGTGGCCAGCCAAAAAACTTGGAAAATAGTCACTTCAATCTTCTTCATAAGGGGGCAGGTACAATTCCTGCCCCTTCTCTGTATAGTTGATGAGCTGAAAGAAAAGATGTAAAAGACAAAAGAAGGAATCACAGAATGAAGAAATATGAGCTTAACTTACGTGACCTTGGTGGAATACCTTTTGCTGGGGGAGTCGTCCCGGAAGGAGTATATCTGCGAAGTGGAAAACTCAGTATTCTCACCAAAGAAGAGTGTGCCAAACTATGCAGAAAACATCATATTGCTTGTGTGATAGACCTCCGAACTCCTGTTGAGTCAGCTGAATTTCCAGATCCCTTACCCGAAAGCGTAGAGTATTTGCAAATTCCGCTTTTGAAGGATGCGGCTGTCGGCATAACCCATGAGACGGGATCGGACCCGATGACCATTATCCGCAACCTACGCAAAAATCCCGAAAAGCTGAAAGAGATGATTCCTGACTTCAAGGCCCTTTACACAGATGTCGTGACCGATGAATACAGTCGTTCTCAGTTGGATAAAGTTGTGGCGGTGCTGAGAGATCGTGCGGAAAGGAACAAATGCACGCTTTTCCATTGTACAGCAGGCAAGGACAGGACTGGCATTGTGAGCATGGCTTTGCTGAAGTCCTACGGAGTCAGCGATGAGGAAATCATCCATGACTATATGCTAACCAATCGTAATGCATTCTGGCCAACTATCAAGAAATGCCTTGGAGTTGCGCTCCTGACCAGAAACTGGAGCTTGGTCAGCACAGCCTACAAATCCTTTATGGCCGACCGAAAACTGATAGAAACAGCAATCAGCAACTACATATGATTCAAATTATATGTATATCACTTCGATAGCCGGCCACACAGATTCTCAGCAAGTTGATTCCTGACAATATCGGTTTCAACAATTACATGATGCTCCCCCAACATCCTTATTGATATTCAGATGAGCCGTTATGGCAGTTTTGATTTTTACAAATCTGAGAGGCAAATCTGCTATTCTCTCACTTCCGTTGGATATTGGCCATATTGCTTCTTGAAACAATTGGAGAAGTAACTGGGTGTGTGAAAACCGACTTCGTAGGCAATCTCGGAAATACTTTTGGTAGTTGAGTTGATCAAGGTGTAGGCACGTTGCAGACGCATCTCTCGCAGAAGTTCGACAGGAGAAATGCCTGTGAGGGCCTTCACCTTGCGATACAGTTGCACACGACTCATGCCCAGTTCGTCGCCAAGGTCGTCCATCTTCAGGTCAGGATTGGCCATATTGCGCAAGAACACCTCTTTCAGCGTGTCGGCAAACAGTTTGTCTTGTGTGCTCAACTGTGACTGCGATTCGCCCGTTTTACCATCTGCCAGGTCACGCAATTGCTGACGATTCTTCAGCAGGTTATAGATACGGGCAACAAGCAATTGAGCGTTGAAGGGTTTTGTCAGGTAGGCATCTGCGCCATGCTCATAGCCTTCCATCTGCTGCGAGTCAGTGCTGCGGGCAGTAAGCAGGATGACAGGGATATGACTGGTGATGCCATCCTCCTTCAGTTTTTTGCAAAACTGCAGGCCGTCCATCACAGGCATCATCACGTCGCTGACCACGATGTCGGGCACACATTCCCGTGCTAGTTTCAGACCGCTCTGACCATCAGGAGCCTCCAGAACATAGAATTTGTCTGCCAACAAGGTGCGAAGGTAGCGCCGCATATCAGCATTGTCATCCACTATCAACACGTTGGACAATTCCTCTGCATCGTCCTGCTTCATCTTCGCCAAGCGATTCTCCTGCAAATTCTCTTCCAGAGACTTCTGTTGCATGGCCGACTCAGCCGTCTCGTCATCCACCCTTGCCTGTGCCTCTCCCATCTTAAAATTCAGCACGCTGGAAACGACGGTCTCCAACTGCTCGACATTTCTGCTCACGATGTCAATTGTTTCCTGCCACTTGCCACTCAGCACATGAGCCTTCTGTATCTGCTTGACCGGGCCTGCCACCAAGGTGAGCGGGGTGCGTAACTGATGCCGTGCATTGGTATAGAAAGCCGTCTGCTCATCGTGTATTGCCTGGATGCGCCTATTGGCTTTCCGTGTCTGATGCACAGCTCGCCAGATGAGCAAAATACCCACTGCCAGCAGCAACATGGCCAAGAGGCAGGCAAAGATGATCTTTCCTTGCACGTTGTACAATCCGAAATAGTCCTCCAGTTTGT
>CAMZHP010000361.1 GCA_947306845.1 uncultured Prevotellaceae bacterium | reverse complement strand
GCATCAGACGCGGTTTCAGGTTGATGTCGATGTAGTTGGCCACGAAGTCGTCGTCATATTTTCCATCTGCGCTTCTCAGGGCACCGATCTGCAGGATGTTGCTTTGCATCTTGAACACCTGTACACCTACCTTGGTCACCTCGGCTGGCAGCAGCGCCGAAGCCCTCGTCACACGGTTCTGCACGTTGACGGCGGCAATGTCGGGGTCGGTGCCTTGTTTGAAGTAAACCACAATAGACACATCACCTGAAGAACTGGCGGTAGAGGTCATGTAGGTCATGTCGGGCACACCATTGATGTTTTCCTCCAGGGGCTGCACCACCGATTTCATGATGGTGTTTGCATCGGCGCCGGTATACATGGTCGATACGCGCACTGTGGGCGGTGCGATATTCGGATATTGCTCAATGGGCAGGCTGTTCATGCAGATATAGCCTACCAAAGCAATGACGATACTGATGGCGCACGCCATCACATATCTGTTGATGAAAATGTTGTTCTTCATAGTTTATTCCTTGATTTCCTCTCCAGCACGGAACACCACCTTCTGACCTTCCTGCACGTTGTTGGCTCCAACAGCCACGATACAGTCGCCTTCTCCGAGTCCGGTATTGACGATGACATCCTTGCCGTTGCCCGCATCCGTAGTCGTCACAGTGATAGCCTTGGCTGTGCTGTCAGGCATCACCTTGTAGACCAACGCCTTGTCCTGCAGACGCACGATGGCTGTCTGAGGCACCACCATCACGTGACTGCGGCTGATGGGCAGCACAACGGTACATTGAGCACCCGAGAAGAGATGTCCGTCGGGGTTGGGGAACGTGGCTTTGCAGGACAGCGAACCAGTGGAGGCATCCACCACGCCCGTGATACTGCTGATGCGGCCCTTATAAGGATACTCCGTGCCGTTCTTCATCACCAAACTCACGTTGGGAAGTGAAGCCAGGTGGGCTGCCATATCAGATTGTTTCATACCCGACGAAATTCCTGATTCTATGATGGATTCCGTAACAGAGAACCACGCTTCCATCTGCTGGTTGCCACTGACGACAGTCAGTTGGGTCATCGGCGTCACCTGGTCGCCAGCGAAGACGGGAATCTCACCAATGACACCTGATACAGGCGAGGTGATGGTGCAGAAGCCGAGGTTCACCTTGGCACGGTTGACACCTGCCTGAGCCTGCGTGATGGATGCCTTGGCCTGGCTGACTGCGGCCTGAGCCTGATTGTAGCTGTTCAAGGAGTTCTCAAGCATGTAGCTGCTCACAATCTTCTTGTCAAACAGGTTCTTGTTGCTCTCATACTCCAACTTGGCGCTGTTGGCCTGGGCTTGCGCGGCCTGAAGATTGGCCTGGGCGGCCTGGAGGTTGGCCTGTGCAGACTCCAGTTCATGCTGTGCGTTGCGAGAGTCTATGATGAAAAGCGTCTGGCCTCTGCCCACCTGCTGACCTTCGGTCACACAGATCTTCATCAACTGACCACTTGTCTGTGGGGAAATCGTCACATCCGATTGTCCTTTCAGTTTTGCACTGAACTTCATAGGATATACAATGTCGGTCTCCTCAACTTTTATTGTCTCATATGACGAGGGGATTTCCTTAGGAATGTCTATTCCACATGAGGTCATCAGCACTATTTCAGTTGCCAAAGCCAGAATCATTAACTTTTTCTTTTTCATATGTTCTCTCTTTTGTATTTTATCGTTTTCCAAATTCCAGATATATTAGGATAATACATTTTATCAGGGGAATGCGCAAAGATACACATTTTTTATAAACTGAAAATGTTTTTAACAGAAAAAAACGTAAAGTACACGATTCATGGCCACATTGAGACCATGGAGCGCAAACCTTTTCGCTATTTTTTTGAAGAATAACGCTTGCCGTTTGGGAATTTATGCCTACCTTTGCATTACGAAAAACAACCATCAACTTAATCTATAAAACAAATGAAAAGATTGCAAGAATTGAACAAGCGGACAGCTCCGAAGAGCGTCATGCCAGAGAAAGTCATTCAGTTTGGTGAGGGTAACTTCCTCCGTGCCTTTGTAGACTGGATTCTGTGGAAGATGAACCAGCGCACCGATTTCAACGGCAGCGTAGTAGTGGTGCAGCCCATCGAGCGCGGCATGGTGGACTGGCTCAACGGTCAGGACTGTCTCTATCACGTCAACCTTCAGGGCCGTGAGAATGGTGAGGCAGTCAACAGCCTCGAGCGCATCGACGTCGTCTCACGCGCCATCAACCCCTATACCCAGAACTGGGCATACATGGCTCTCGCCGACCAGCCTGAGATCCGCTTCGTGATATCCAATACCACAGAGGCAGGCATCGCTTTCGACCCCGCCTGCAAACTCAGCGACGCTCCCGCCAGCAGCTATCCCGGCAAACTCGTGCAGCTGCTCTACCGCCGCTATCAGACTTTTGAGGGTGACCCCACCAAGGGCCTCATCATCATGCCCTGCGAGCTCATCTTCCTCAACGGCCATCACCTGAAGGAGTGCATCTATCAGTATATCGAACTGTGGAAGGACGACTTCGGAGCCGACTATGAGGGCTTCAAGGAGTGGTTCACCAAATATTGCTATGTCTGCGCCACCCTCGTCGACCGCATCGTGCCGGGCTTCCCCCGCAAGGAGATTGCCGAGATCCAGCAGAAGATCAGCTACAAGGACAACCTCGTCGTACAGGCAGAAGTGTTCCACCTCTGGGTGATTGAGAAAGCAGAGAA
>CAMZHP010000360.1 GCA_947306845.1 uncultured Prevotellaceae bacterium | reverse complement strand
CATGCATCTGGAGTGGGGTGGCATCGGCAGCCGTTTTCATATTGGCATTCTTTGCTATCCATAGTGGCTATGACAAGGAGAAATACGAACTCCTGAAACAGGACTATCTGGTGAGGGAGGAGCGTTGGGACGAGGTGATCAGCCGAGCTGAAAAGTATCAGGTGAAAAATGCCTTCTCGTGCAACTGTGTCAATCTTGCCCTTGCCAAGCAGCGGAGGTTGGCCGACGGCATGTTCGATTATTATCAAAGCGGAGAGGATGCCCTCCTGATGCCAATGATGCGCGACCTCACCTCCAACATCCCCACGGCAGAGGCTTTTTGGCATTTGGGCATGATCAACTCCGCCTATCGCTATATGCACGACCTGCAGGAGTCGATTCTCAATGCACGTAAGAGCGCACGGTTTACCAAGCGAATGGTGGAGTGTCTGATAGTGAACGGGCAGCATGCTTTGGCTGCCAAGCATCTGGCACTGCTCCAACACACGCTCTTTTACCAGGGATGGGCCAACGAGATGTGCCAACTGCTGTATCAGGATGCTAAAGTCGACAGGCATCCGCTTTATGGCAAGAAACGGAAGATGAGATACAAGGACGATTTCCTCTACAATTATGATGAGATAGAAAAAATGCTTGGACTGCTCTTTGTAGACAACCCAAAGAACACCATGGCACTGGATTATTTCATGGGCGAACTGCTGCTCAAGGGGAAGGTCCAGGAGTTGATGCAGTATATGTCGTGGGTGCAGCAGTATGGCGGCTATCAGTATATGCCCCGTGGCTATCAGGATGCCGTGAGGTGCATTCAGACGCAAGGAGCCGACAAGGCATCGCCCTACGGCCAGTATGTGAGAAAAATGATGGGAGGAAACTGATATGAGAAGATACAAACTATCCATCTTTGCCTTGCTGCTGTGCCTGTTGGCTGCGTGTTCCGATGCTCCGGAGAATCCACAGTCCACCGACCAGATGCCCGTTATCTATCCTGACTATGTGGGAGTGACGATACCGGTAGGCATCGCACCGCTCAATTTCAACATGGCCGACACCCGCTTCGACCGTATGGATGTGGTGGTGAAGGGAAGCCGTGGCGGCGAGATGCATGTCAATGGCGAATGGGCAGACTTCGATATCGACGAGTGGCACGCCTTTACCCAGCAGAATGTGGGAGGCCAACTCACCTTCACCGTCTGTGCGAGGGCAGATGGCACCTGGACGCAATACAGAGATTTCACGGTAGATGTAAGTTCTTATCCATTGGAAGATTACGGACTTACCTACCGCCGCATCCCGCCAGGTTATGAGGTAGGAGGGAACATCGGCATCTATCAGCGCGATCTCCATACCTTCGAAGAGAGTGCCATCGTTCAGGAGACAGCCCTGCCCGGGCGTTGTTTCAACTGTCATACCCCCAACCGTACTGACCCACGTTGGCTGACGATGCAAATCCGGGGTGAGGGTGGTGGCACCATGGTGCAGATAGACGGAAAACAGTCGTGGCTCAATACCAAAACCGACTCCACCAAGGCGGCAGGGAGTTACGCCTACTGGCATCCTTCGGGCAACTATTGTGCCTATGCGGTGAACACCGTACACCAGAGTTTCTTCACGGGTGCAAAGAGCAACCTCGAGGTCTATCACCGCTTCAGTGATGTGGTGGTGCTCGATGTGCGGAGCAACGAATTGCTCCTCACGCCGCTGCTGCAAACCGATGATCTGGAGATCTTCCCAGCCTTCTCGAATGATGGAAAGACACTCTATTACAGTTCGTCGAAACCCTGCAATGTTCCAGCCGAATACCTGAAGGTGAAATGCTCGCTGGTCGCCTTGTCTTTTGACGCCTCCACCGGCACTTTCGGCACCGAGGCTGACACCCTGCTCAACGGTCCACAGACCGACAAGAGTTATACGTTGGCCAGGCCCTCCTACGATGGCCGTTGGCTGATGTATTGTGTGTCGAGCCGCAGCAATTTCCCTGTGGCACAGCGCGATGCCGACCTATGGCTGATGGATCTCAGAACCGGTGAGACGAGGTGCCTCACCGAAGCCAACAGCGAATACAGCGAGAGTTATCACAACTGGTCATCCGACAGCCGGTGGTTTGTCTTCTCCTCGAAACGGGAAGACGGGGCTTTCACCAAACTCTATTTAGCTTGCGTCGATGACAAAGGGAAAGTGAGCAAGCCATTCCTGCTGCCACAACGTTCGCCACGCCGATATTATGCAAGCATGTTCGACGCTTACAACGTGCCAGATTTCACCAAGACCAAGGTCGAGATAGATATTCGGGAGATGCAGCGTCAGGTAACCTCGGAAGAGAGAAAACAAGTGAAAATCAGATAAGAAAAGACGATGAAACGTATTTTTTATGGGGTGTTGACCCTGCTGGCCATTGCTGTCTTCATGGCATGCGGTCAGGGTGAGAAAAATGGCTCTTGCCGTATCCATGGAACGGTGGACGACAGCCGTCTCAACGGCAAGCAAATCTTCCTTGTGCCCCTGGAGGACAATTCAGCCGAGGCGGTCGACTCAGTCTACATCAAGGATGGAAAGTTTGAGTTCGTCACAGACACTTGCCACATGGCACAGATTATCATGGATTATCATTTCCGTGATGGCGTGCAGCGCTTGCTGGTTGTCACCGAGCCAGGGGATATCACGGTACATATCGGAAAGGTGAGCAGCGCGTCGGGCACAAGAGGCAACGACTCCCTCGAAGTGTGGAAACAAGCCACGGAGCGGCATA
>CAMZHP010000359.1 GCA_947306845.1 uncultured Prevotellaceae bacterium | reverse complement strand
TACGACATCTCCAACTATGAGGTGCAGATGGATTCCGTAGAGTATTTCTACCCTTCAAGAGATGAGATTGATGAAATAATCGTCGACGAAAACGGAAATGTCTTGATGGAGACGACAAGCGAAAGCGGGCATTTCAACTTCAATCATTACAGGGAGCATACCATGGGCGGTTATGTGAAAGCCACCGCCAACTATCGGATTGCCAATATGAAAGGCAATATCCTGGTGGGCAGTCAATATGAACACTTCTCACTCAAGTCGGCCCAAAATTTCTGGGGGACGAAATTCAGTCTAATCGATGATGGCCTTCTCGATTTACACGAGATCATTGATGCCGGCAAGGAAAACAGCCTTTCCTTTTTCATGCAGGACAAGCACTATTTCATGCCCAAAATCATCCTTAACGCCGGTTTCCGTTATGACCTCAAATACCGACAGAAAGAAGATGTGGTCAGGAGCTTTTCGCCACGTCTGGCTCTTTTGTATGTGCCAAACGAGCGTTTCAGTCTCAAACTGTCTTATTCAGAGGCGTTTGCCGACTTGTCCTTCTTCTATCGGTATGTCTCGAATACCGATTATTACAACAAGGATCCTCAACATCTGTCAGCCTTGCAACTCACGGCCATGGGAAAGATGCCACAGGTGCATCTCAACTATGAGGTCAACCTCTTTTATAACAAATATGCCAATCTGTTGTGCTGGCATATAAGAGACTGGACGGCTGGTGCCAATTCAGGCCGTTTGACCAATGTCGGCATCGAGGGAACAGCCAACTATGCATACAAGCGGTTTTCCACCGTCCTTTCGCTCTATTACTGCCATGACATCAATTCGAAGAATTATTATTACGACACACAAGAGAAAATGGTCTGCGGCGTTCCTCATTTCACACTCAATCTCCACGCGGCCTACTTGCTGTTGAAGGAAAAGAACCACGAACTCAAGGTATATGGGCATTCGACTTATGAAGGCAGGAAACGCAATTACTCTTATTCTGAAGAAGACAACTTCAATGTTGACGCGAACATGCGCTTCGACCTCGGCATCCGTTATCTTTACAAGCAGCGTCTGCGGCTTTCCCTCGACTGCGAGAACATCTTCGACACAGACCATTATGTCTGTGGAGCGCAAATCACATTGGTTCCGGATTTTCAAAGGGGGCGGACGATGATGGCATCACTTTCTGTTCAATTCTGAAAATGGAAAAAGGAAACAAGGAAACGTTTTTGACGCGTGTCGTCAGCACCTGTTTTGTGGTGTTGGCATTGGCGGTGTTCAAACCTTTCGGCCTTGGCGTGTGGGAGTGGCAGGCTTACGCCCATCTGTTGGCGTTGGGTGCTTTGGGAGTCATCGTGTGCATGGTGACGGATGCCGTCATGCGCTACATCGTCAGGATGCCGAGGTCTTACGAGCAAGGTGTGGCCTACATCATCCGTCGCAATCTTTGGTTCCAACTCATCAACACTCCCCTGATAGCATTGATGATTTGCCTCTACCGTCATTTCGTGCTCAGCGACCGTGTGGAAGGCAATCGGTTTTCTTTGGGCAATTTCATTGAGACGCTCATCATCATCGCTTTCTGTTCTTTCGCCATAGGCTTGTACTGGAGGTTCAAGTTCCGCAGCAGGTATCTGGCGGCGGAATTGGAGGAGACGCGTTTGCTGAACGAGCAACTGCAGAAGATGCAAAAGGAAGCAGAGGAACAAGCCAAGGAGGTTGAAACGTCCAAGGCAGACGATTCGGTGGAAGAGGTGAAAGCAGCCCGGGTTGTAGCATCGCCCTCATCCGACATCGTGCTTAAAGGGACGACCAATGAGTCGGTTGCACTTCAGGTTCCCGATATCTTATACCTCGAGGCTGTAGGCAATTACGTGAAAGTGTATCATCTGCGTGATGGCCAGGTGCGTACCGACATGCTCCGTGCCACCTCCAAGCAGATGGAGAATGACTTGGAAGCCTACCCCATGATTGTGCGTTGCCATCGTGCCTTCCTTGTCAACCTGCAACAAGTGGAGCAGATTGTCTCCAGGTCTGGCTCCACACAACTGGTCATCAAGCATTGCCGTGAGACCCTTCCCGTCTCACGCAGCAATATGGCGCAAGTCAAGGAAGCCATTAAGAAATATTGAAGTGTCGAATTGGGCTAAACCCATGTGAAGTCGCAATAGGGCGGCACCCGTCATCCCGACGGGTGCCGCTTTGATTCTAACTTAATACTATGGTACAGATTTTAATACATATATATGATGTCATCTCATTCCTCATACTCTTTCAGCTCTTCCAATCCGCGCTCTATCTCATGCAGTTGCTGTGCGTGGCGTCGAAGCTGCCATTTGGCAAAGAAAAGACCGAGTGCCAAGGTGAGCAGTGAGAGTCCTAATGGCAATATGAGCCTCGTGCCAAGCACGTAGCCAGCCTCGCTGTTGAATCCCAATTCCAGAATGTAGAAAGCTATCATTGCCAAACATACGGCACCTATCATCCAAACCTTCTCCTGATGGCAGATTTTCTTGTAAGAGAGCACCAACCGACTTAGTTCGCTGCTTCTCTTTCCGCTTATATCGAATTTCGACAGCAGGGAGAGTTTCCACACCATGGGAATCAGTCCTATCACCATCACACCCTCGATGATGGCGAACGAGGTTGTTTTGATGGGCGTATTCAAATAGACATACGGGAACACCACGCAGATGATGAGCATATTCACCACGAAGCTGTAAACGTTCTGACCCATGATGTGGTCGTATGCCGTCTTGGTCTTCTGCTCA
>CAMZHP010000358.1 GCA_947306845.1 uncultured Prevotellaceae bacterium | reverse complement strand
GTTGTCTTGGCTGATTTCCACGTCGACCAGGAAATAATCCTTTCCCTGCAGCCATTCGCCGACCAAATTCACAATAATACTTTTCTCAATCATTTTCGCTTGACGATTTTCGCTATATCCCTTTTTTCCTTTGTCTTGTCCGCTGAGGTTTCGGAAGCCACAGAGGCTTGTGATCCAAAGCCTGTCACAGAGCAAATCTGTTCTCCTTTTTAATAGTAAATGAGGAGCTTTTGCAAGCCCCTCATTCCTCTGAACGGTGCAAAGGTACTAAAAAATACCCACGCATCCAAACTTTTTCCCGATTTTTAGTGCAAACCGCTGTTTTTTCAACCTTTATTGTCCCCAAATCCAAAATCCCCGCAGTCTACAATCGAATCACTCCCCTTTGGGGAGGGCCGGGGAGAGGTTTCACTCCCTCCCCTTTGGAGAGGGCTGGGGAGAGGTTGTCAATATCTTCGTGTATTCCTCCGGAGTGTTGATGAGCCGCACGGCCTCTTCCATCTGCTTGTCGCCACGCAGACTGTTGGCAATGGCACCCCGCTGGTAATAATAGGCAGCGACAATGTCGTTGGCCAATATTTTCTTTAGCTGCTCCTTGTTGAAATCCAGGTCATGGGCGAGGTTGTGCTGGAGTTTCTTTTCCAACTGTTCAAACTCCTCCTTGGCACCATCATAATAGCCCTCAAACTTGGCGAGCCGGATGAGCTGCTTGAGGTATTTCTCACTCTCGGGATCGTAGGTGAAGCCACTGTCAAGCACGCGCTTCTTGAACTCCTCATACTCGGCATCAGTGATCTCAAAGTCATCAGCGGGTGGAATGGTGGCATGACGGGCGATGTAGTCAACCTCATAGTCGAACATCACCTCGGTGGAGTCGGTGCCGGAGGAGGCCAGGTAATAGGCTATATTGGGCAGGGAATCGGGCTGCACCACCACGTCGGGCATGATGCCGCCGCCATCGCGCACCTCACGGCCATGTGCGGTGTGAAACACCTTGGTGAGCGAGTCGGGGATGTGCTCTGTGTATCCGCCCTGTGCATGCTTGTAGTTGATGGCCTGGATGCAACGCCCACTGGGGATGTAGTATTTGTTGCTTGTGAGCTTGAGGCTGCCATTGTAGGGCAAATCGACAGAGGTCTGGACAAGTCCCTTGCCGTAGGTGCGTGTGCCGAGGATGACAGCACGGTCGAGGTCCTGCAGCGCACCGCTGGTGATCTCACTGGCGCTGGCCGTCGATTCCCCCACGAGGACGATGACAGGCATGACGGTATCGAGCGGCTCCGACTTGGTGAAATAGTCGATGTTGGAGCGCTTCAGCTTACCTCTGTTGGAGACGATGAGCTTACCCTTGGGCACGAAGAGGTTGACGATGTCCACGGCCTCTGACTCTGAGCCACCACCATTGCCGCGCAGGTCGAGCACCAGCCCCTTCATTCCTTTATCCTTCATCTCAATCATCGCGTTGCGCACCTCCTTGACACAGCCCTCGGTGAACTGCCTGAGGTGGATATATCCGATGTTGCCCGGCCGCAGGCCATAGTAGGGCACGGAGGGTGTCTGGATGGTCTTCCTCGTCACCTTCATCTGCATCTTCTTGCCCGTGGTGGGACGCTGGATCTTGAGAACGAAAGTTGATCCGGGGTCGCCACGCAAGTGGTTGCTCACATAGGTGACATTCTTGTCGACCATCGAAGAGTCGTCGATGGCGAGAATGATGTCGCCCTTGCGCAGCCCTGCCTTGTCGGCTGGCATTCCCTCGTATGGCTCATCAATCACCACACGCTTGATCTTGGTGTTGTAGCGAATGAGGGCGCCGATGCCAGCGAACTTGCCGGTATAAATCTCCTTGAGGTCTTTCATGTTTTCCTCGGGATAGTACTCGGTGTAGGGGTCGAGACTGCGCAGCATCGATTTGATGCCCGTCCCGATCACCTCTGCGGCATCGAGGGTATCGACATAAATCATGTCGAGGTTCTTATAGATGGCATTGAACACGTCGAGGTTTTTCTTCACCTCGAAGTTATGGTCACTCTCAGTCTGCGCCATAGCGGAGACACAGGCCATTGCTGTCAGTAATGTCAGCAGGATGCTTCTTATCTTCATGTGCTTGTTTGCAGTAAAATGCGCGTGAATGAATGATGGTGGTTGCGCGAATAACGGTGCAAAAATACATCATTATATGCGTATTCCGACCAAAATCGCTGAAAAAAACATCGATTTTCATCAAAAACAGAAATTTTCCCTCAAAAAGTTTGGTGGAATCAAAAAATGGTTATACTTTTGCAACCGCAATCAAAAAATACTGCTTCAGTAGCTCAGTTGGTTAGAGCACCTGACTGTTAATCAGGGGGTCGTTGGTTCAAGCCCATCCTGAAGCGCATAAAAATTAAGGAGTTAGCATGACGCTAACTCCTTTAATTTTGTCCTTACGATACAAATCTGATACAAAATCGTGGGTATGGAGGTCTTTTGAAAGGTTGTGCAACCATTATATCTTTTCAAATATTGCAGAAGATTGCATTTTACTTTTGGCGAGGAGGCAAATAGTGTTCTTTTTCCTTGGTGGTTTTCAGAAGAAGTCACAAACAATACCAAAAGCAGAGATAGAAAAAAACTCTAATACTCTAATGAGGAAAATGGTATCTGAAATATCTGAAATATCAATATCTTTTCTTAATCCTTATATGGTATTTTCTTGTTCGCTCGTAAATTCGCTCTTAATTGCTCGTAATTTTCATATTTTTACGAGCGAAATATGTGTTGAAAATCAACAAGTTACATCGTTTCGC
>CAMZHP010000357.1 GCA_947306845.1 uncultured Prevotellaceae bacterium | reverse complement strand
CCCAAGACCTTCAGAACCGGAATCTGACGCTCTATTCAGCTAAGCTACGGGACCTCGTTTGTAAGTGACCGCAAAATTAAGCAAAAACCACGACACACACAAATTTTTAGACACAAAAAGCAAGAAGCAATATAATAATGATTCTATTAAGAAAAAGATTTTTGCATCAAAATGACATGAAATATTTATTTTTACTGTCTTTTTGAACGATTTTTCATTAAAAATTCTTTCATAATAATATTTTTGCCTACCTTTGCACCGCAAAAACAAGACGATAGATCATTTTTATCAGTACATAGGATTAATTGAGAAATGAGCAAACTGATCAAGCCTTCCAACTACAAGGCACTTCTTGACAGGCGTCAGACGGAGCAAGGTATCAAACTGATTAAGGATTTCTTTCAGCAGAACCTCAGCACCGAACTGCGTCTGCATCGTGTTACAGCACCCCTCTTCGTTCTAAAGGGATTGGGAATCAATGATGATCTCAATGGCGTGGAGCGCCCCGTCACGTTCCCCATCAAGGATCTGGACGATGCCCGTGCGGAGGTGGTGCATTCCTTGGCCAAATGGAAAAGGCTTACTCTCGCAGAATACCAGATAGAGCCGGGTTATGGGATTTACACCGACATGAATGCCATCAGGGCTGATGAGGAACTCGACAACATCCATTCGCTTTATGTTGACCAGTGGGACTGGGAAGCTGTCATCACTCAACAAGATCGCACTGTGGCCCATCTCAAGGATGTGGTGCGCCGCATCTATTGTGCCATCCTCCGGACGGAATACCTGGTCTGTGAGACTTACCGACAGATTCAACCCTTCCTCCCCAAAGAAATTTTCTTTATCCATAGCGAGGAGTTGCTGAGAATGTATCCGGGAATGACGGCGAAAGAGAGAGAGGATGCCATCTGCAAAAAATATGGGGCTGTATTCCTGATGGGTATAGGTGGCAAACTGTCTAACGGAGAACCGCATGACGGACGTGCACCCGACTATGACGATTGGTCGACGATGGGAGAGAATGGCTTTGAAGGACTCAACGGTGACATCCTTGTCTGGTATCCCGTTCTTGAGCGCTCCCTGGAACTCTCGTCGATGGGCATCCGTGTTGACAAGGAGTCGCTGCAACGACAGTTGGAACTGTCGGGCAAGCAGGAGCGCAAGAGCCTCTATTTCCATCAGCAGTTACTGAACGACGCACTGCCGCTGAGTATCGGTGGCGGTATCGGACAGAGCCGCCTGTGCCTGATGTTGCTGCAGAAAGCGCATATCGGTGAGATACAGGCCAGCATCTGGCCTGACGAGATGCGGAAGGAGTGTGAGCGGATCGGGATGCCGCTTATCTAAGATTTCAACTACTTAACTACTAATATTCTATACCAGTTCGAGGTCGAGCATTTTCCTCAGATGCTCAAAGGCATCGTTGCTTTGACGCATCTTGTCGAAAATCTCGCGGCGTGAGAGCACGGGCTTGATTTCCTCGGCTTTGGCCAGACGGAGACTGAAGGTGATCTGACCGTTTTTCAGATACACCGCCATCGTCTTCCGTATCCTACCCTTGATTTGTTCTATCTGCTCCAACAACTGGTTGTTGTCCACCAGCAGCTCGATGTTGGGGTATTCCGTCACATGGGGCGTGATGTGCTTCATGCGGGCTGCCAAACCCGGCATGACCGCCATCATGCGGTTGCACATGCTGAGCCATTCGCGCTGGAGGTCATCCTCACTGAAGACATTCGCCTCTCCTTGGTTGGTGATCTCAGGTTCTTCTGATTGACTGCTCTTCTGCTGACTGGCTTGCAGGCTCTTGAAGGAGAGGGGTTGATTCCTCATGCCGCCGGTGCGGATCGGAGCTCCTGGCGGGCGAAGTGGGGTAGGAGTGTTGATAACTGTCGCCTTTGCGTCGGAGACAGACGGAGCGACGGTTTGTGGTGCTTGAGGCTGGGGGGCAGACGTCGGGACAGAGGCCTTCTGCACTTTCTCTGTCTGACGCCCGGTCGCGGCCACCTGTGATGCCGCCTGTTGCTGACCGGATGCTGCCAATTTCCGAAACAGGTTTTTCAGACTCTTACGGCGTTGCCGCCCCGAGCTGACATCGTCGTCCTGGGTGGCTTGCGCAATCTCGATGAGCGTCAGCTCCACCAGCAGCCGTTTGTTGCTGCTGGCACGGTAGTTGATGTCACATTCATTGCAGTAGCGGAGAGCCTGATAGAGAAACTTTGCAGGACACTGCTGTGCCTGCTCGCGGTATTTCTCACGCTGCCGCTCGCTCATCTCAAGCAGGGGCAGTGTGGCAGGATCCTTGGCCATCAGCACGTTGCGGATATGACTGGCCAGTCCGTTGATGAGCTGTCCGCCGTCGAAACCGCTGGAGATGATGCTGTTGAGCAGCACCATCACGTCGGCCACCTTGTTGGCCAGACTGAGTTCGACAAGCTTGAAATAGTTGTCGCTCCGCAGCACGTTGAGGTTGGCCACCACTTTTTCATAAGTGAGGTTGCCGCCGCAGAAACTCACGCATTGGTCGAAAATGGACAGCGCGTCGCGCATGCCACCGTCGGCCTTCTCAGCGATGAGGGCGAGCGCCTCCTCCTCGTAGGTGATGCCTTCCTTGCCGGCCACCATCTTCAGGTGTTCCACGGTGTGGGGCACGTCCATGCGCTCGAAGTCATAGATCTGGCATCGTGAGATGATGGTGGGCAGGATTTTGTGCTTCTCAGTGGTGGCAAGGATGAAGATGACGTATGATGGAGGTTCCTCCAGTGTCTTGAGGAAAGCATTGAACGCTGCGGCGGAGAGCATGTGCACCTCGTCGATGATGAACACTTTGTAGCGCCCGATCTGTGGCGGGATGCGTGTCTGCTCCATCAGCGTCTTGATGTTGTCCACTGAGTTGTTGCTGGC
>CAMZHP010000356.1 GCA_947306845.1 uncultured Prevotellaceae bacterium | reverse complement strand
GGCAAGAAGCCCGAGAATCCAGATTTCAAATGCTGGAACATCACGCCGACAGGGAAATTCAACTATGCCTACGCTGATGACGGGCAGGACGTGGGCGTCATCTACCCAACTATCGAGGAAGTCGGCGGCACCATTCCTTTCGACCGCGACTACACACCCGTGAATCTGCGCATCCCCGTGAAGCAGATTGAATGGAACCTGGAAGACGGCCGTTACACTCCCGCTTTGCCAGAGCAAGGGCATCTCACCATAAAGAGCAACGAGACGGAATACATCAACCTCGTGCCATACGGTTGCACCGAACTGCGCCTCACCGTATTCCCCGATGCCGATGCCAAACCAATGCCCACACCTGAGGTTCCGGATGATGGCCAACCAGCCGATGCACCTGATTGTGTAGCGGTTGTTTACGACTGCGACTACGTCTATTTCGAGGAGCCCCGATTCTGCTGGGACGAGCCCATCTACTGCAAAGTGCGCATGAAGGACGGCACCACCGACTTGCACAGCAACAAGGACGGCAATCTTTGTGAACTCGTTGGCACCACCAACAACGGTCGTAAGATCTGGCGCTGGGTGGGTTCGGATAGCATGACACCACCTCCCGTGGAACTCATCTTCACCAACCACGATCTGCTCACACACGTCATGCCTTTCGTCAACGGAGGCTATTACAACTACGACCGACTGTTATACATAACAGGTCAAGAAACAGGAGTAACGACCGTGAATGCCACGGCCAGCATGGATAACGCCTGGTACGACCTTAGCGGGCGCAAGTTCTATGGCAGGCCCACCGAAAAGGGCATCTATATCCATAAAGGCAAGAAACGAGTCAACGAATAGGTCAAGAGAGATGAAGATAGGAATGCAACTTCGTCGTTTTGCGCGCCAAAAATCTCATTCTTAGCGGAAAGGCCATCGTCCAGGTTGCTGAAGAGCTGGGGTTTGAATACCCCCAGCACTTTGTCTATACAGGTTGCGGACCGTTTGCCGTAACTTCGGATCGGATATATAACACGAAGGAAATGCGAGCGGTCTCTCATTTCTTTCACTCAATCGCAACCTTTCTACCATTATATATGTACAGTCCCTTGGCCACGGGCTTGCTAGAGAGGCGCATGCCGTCGAGCGAGTACCAGCCGCTTTTGCCCTTATAGCCCTTAGAGTCGGCAGACACAGACACGATGCCCGTCGCTTCCTCCTCGCCGAAGTTCAGCGTGAAGGCGCAGACAGTGGCCTGACCCGGTGTGGATGAAGAGGGGTCCCCAGCAGTGAGGCCGTTCTTCAGTGCGAAGTAGGCACGGCTGGACTTCACGGTGAAGTCAGTGGAGGTCGGATAGTAGAGCGTGTTGCTCTCGCTGAGGTAGAGGTTGTGCTTCTCAGTGCCGTCCTCGTAGATGACCACAGGTGAGTAGGTGCCAATGAAGTCCACCCACTGCGTCGTGACGTCGGTGGTGCTGCCCACAATGGTTACGCCCTGGAACACGAGGTCGTGCTCCGTCAGGTTCACACCCGTGTTGTCCCACTTGATGATGTAGGGCTTGCCCGCCTCAATCTTGGTGACGGCTCCCTCGTCGGTGAAGTTCAGCGTCAGTGAGCCGTCCCTGTTGTTGAAGTCAGAATTGGTGAGGGAGATTGGTTATATCGGTAAAATTGTTTAATTTTGCACCCCATGAAACGTGATACGATTATATCCATCTGCAAAGGTATAGCCATCATCCTGATGGTGGTTGCCCATGCGGAAGCACCGGGCTGGCTCTGCCATTTCATTTTTGAATTCCATATGCCTCTTTTCTTCATTACAGCAGGTTACTTCTTCTCACTGAAATATCTGAATGATGAGGCGACATTTATCAAAAAACGGATCAAGGGACTTTATTGGCCATTCGTCAAATGGTCAGTCTTCTTCCTGGTCATCCACAACTTGATGTTTGACATCGGGATACTGAATGAACAGTATGGCAATGAGTCGGGGGGTGTGACACATCCCTACACATGGCATCAGATACAGCAAAATCTTTGGAACATCTTTACGGCAATGGGCGGATACGACCAATTCCTCTGTGGAGCATTCTGGTTTTTCAGAGGATTATTCGTAGCAAGCATCCTGTATCTGATATTGTATAAAGTGATGAATCTATGCGTTTCCAGGATTCCGAAACTCTCACCCAAATCCGTTCCCTACCTCATCTGTCTGGTGATGCTGCTGCTATGTGGATGGAAGACATATGAGGGACTCAAAGTCATTACATTGATTCAGGGCGGATATCGCGACATGATAGGCTGTTTCTTCTTTGGCTGTGGTTTTATTTTCCGTCAGTATGTTGACAAATACCGCAAATTCATCTCACATCATCACGCCCAACTTTGGTCAACAATCATCTTCGGCGCCATTGTATATCTTTTCTCGGTATATCTGATAGCCAACATGAACTGGCGTTCTACATTTACACAGTTCCTCTCCCTGCCAATACCTGCCCTGCTTGGATTCCTGATGACTTACAACATCAGCCTATGGATTGACCGTCGTGAAGGATGGCTGAAACGATTTCTCATTTACATCGGTGAACACACGCTCTATATTTTTATCTTCCATATCTGCGCCTACAAGGTGGTAAGCCTGTTGAAGATATGGTATTATGGACTTGATATACGCCAGATAGGCTGCCATATGGTCATCCATGACTATTCCCAACAAGATTGGTTCTGGATGGCTTATACCATTGCCGGGGTAGGAATTCCCCTCGCATTCTACTGGCTGCAAGAACGTGTCTCTGACAAAATCAAATCTTTCAGGGCATCAACGTCGGAATAGGCCATGGCCTATCTCGACAGCATCAAACAAATATCTCTTGTGATAAAAATGTGACAGATTGGAATTGATTTGTAGGATTTACTTTACCTCGCTCCGCGAACAGTGACCGTTGGTT
>CAMZHP010000355.1 GCA_947306845.1 uncultured Prevotellaceae bacterium | reverse complement strand
CTGGTAGTGGCAGGACTGATGCTCGAACTGAGCATCGGCCCTGTCATTTGGGATTCGTTTGCCAGACCGGCCAATGTCATGGTGCTCGTAGGCCTTATTGTGCTGTGTGTCAGTATTTACCTGCTCCGCCGGTGGGTGTATGCCTTTCGCTTTCTAAGCACCTATCGCGCGGCGGTCCCGGCGCTGCTCTTTGCGGTGGCCCTCACCATCATCATGGGACTCACCCGCCAGACTGTCGACGGAGCCTGGATTTACAATATGCTCTCTTTCTGGCCTTTCGTGCTGATGTATGTCTATATCACCGTCATTCTATCCCAAGTCATCATCCATCACATCCTGCATTTCCGCTGGCGGCGCGACATTCCATTCCTGCTCAACCATCTCGGCCTCTTCATTGCAATCACCACAGCCACTCTGGGCAATGCCGACATGCAACGGCTGAAGATGATCACCGCCATCGGTGAACCGGAATGGCGCGCCATCGGCGATGGCGGCGCGGTCAAGGAACTCCCTATAGCCATCGAACTGAAACGATTCATCATGGAGGAGTATGACGATGGCACGCCCAAGCGCTTCGCCTCTGAGGTGCAGATATTGACCAAAACGGGTAAGAACATCCAAGCCACCGTCGATGTGAACAAACCCGTTGAGGTGGAGGGATGGAAAATCTATCAATATGGCTATGACACGGCCATGGGCCGTATGAGCAATATCAGCATTCTGGAACTGGTGAGTGATCCTTGGCTGCCAACGGTTTACACAGGAATCTACATGATGCTGGCTGGTGCCGTCTGTATGTTTGTTTTAGGAGTAAGGAGGAGTAAGTCATGAGTTGGGACCAATTCATCTATTTCGCTTTTGCGGCGCTGCTGCTGTGGACGGTGGGTGCATTGGCGGCATGGAAAGAGAAGAGCCGCACTGCCTTTCTTTTCTCCGTAACTGGCCTGGCTGTGTTTTTCTGCTACATCCTTCTCATGTGGATTTCCTTGGAACGCCCACCGCTCCGCACCATGGGTGAGACCCGACTGTGGTATTCCCTATTCCTGCCACTGGCTGGCCTTATGGTCTATAGCCGATGGAAATACAAGTGGATACTCACATTCTCGACCATCCTCGCAACCGTCTTCATCTGCGTCAACCTCTTTAAGCCAGAGATACATTCCAAAACGTTGATGCCAGCGCTGCAAAGCCCATGGTTCGCTCCACATGTCATCGTCTATATGTTTGCCTACGCCCTTCTCGGTGCCGCCACCGTCATGGCTCTCTATCTGCTGTTTTTCAAGAAAGAGCAACCGTCAGACGAGGAAATGGAAATCACAGACAATTTGGTGTATGTGGGACTGGCGTTTATGACCATCGGCATGCTTTTCGGCGCTTTATGGGCCAAAGAGGCCTGGGGGCACTACTGGTCGTGGGACCCTAAGGAGACGTGGGCTGCCATCACCTGGTTTGCCTACCTGGCCTACATCCACTACCGACTGATGCCTTCCCACCGCCTACGTCTTTCGCTCTGGATGCTTATTGCTGCCTTCATCCTGCTGCAGATGTGCTGGTGGGGCATCAATTACCTGCCAAGTGCACAGGGGAGTTCAGTGCATACATATAGTATGTAATATCGGGGGGTGTGGTTTTCAATAATCAAAAAGAAAACCCGGCTATGGCCGAAGCCAATTACCGGGCTAATGAAAGGAGGAGTGGTACCTCCAGGAATCGAACCGGGGACACACGGATTTTCAGTCCGATGCTCTACCAACTGAGCTAAGGCACCCTTTCTTTCTTTTTGCGGTGCAAAGGTAATGAGTTTTTTTCATTTATCGAGCATTTTTCTGAAAAAAAACAGACGTTTAACGATTATTAACAAGATAATGGGGTTGTTGTCAAAATCGGTCTAAAAAAAGAATGTAAAAATTTGGAGTGTATAGGCATATTTATTAATTTTGCCACTGCGAATAATTATTCAAGTGCAGAAAGTGTTATCAACTAAAAACGTATAGATATGAAGAAATTTTACCTCATTGCAGTGATGATGCTGATGGCTCTCACTGTTAGTGCACAGCAGAGGCTGTCTCTCAGCACTTATGCTGGAAGCAATTTGGAGAAAGTGGACGGAAAGGAATGCAACGTATCCGTCAATCGTTATCTCTTCCATGGATGGAACACCATCTCCCTGCCTTTCGATGTCAGTGAAAGAGAGCTTTCAGAGGCTTTGGGAAATGATTTCCGTTTGGAGCGTCTGATTGGTGTGGAGACTGCCGGCAATCATGTCGTGCTCAACTTCCAGGACTGCAAGGCTGGTGGCATCGAGGCCAATGTGCCCTACATCCTCTATTTCACAGGTGAGAATGGAAACTGCCGCATTGCCAAGACAGCCATTATCTCCAACAATGCGTCCAGCCTTACTTTCAGTGATGGCAATGAGACCGTCACCATGGCAGGTGCTCAGATGCAGACCGACGGAATGGGATACTATGGCATCCTCGTCAAGGACAACAGCGAGGCTAAGTTCACTGCTGTCGGTAGCGATAACAAAGGTGGATTCTATGCTACCCGTTGCTATGTGAAACTCGCCTCTGGCAATGGTAAGACCATCATCACCAACCATCTCGCCGTTGGTGAGACAACAGGCATCGCCGCTGTCGCACAGACTGGCAAATTGATGGATGTGTACACCATCTCTGGTCAGAAGGTAGCTTCCAAGGCTAATGCCTCACAGCTCCGCAGCCTCAAGCCCGGTGTCTATGTGATCAACGGTCAGAAAGTGGTCGTAAGATAAGTCCGACAATACGCACGAAAAAATCCAAACAAACAATCCGCAGTTCCTCGTGGGACTGCGGATTGTTTGTATTAGGAATGAACAATCAAGCGAAGCTTAATTTTCAATTTTCAATTTTCAATCTTTTTTCAACGGATTCCATCCCTGAGCGACGAGGTCGAGTTCACTGCCGTCGCGTG
>CAMZHP010000354.1 GCA_947306845.1 uncultured Prevotellaceae bacterium | reverse complement strand
GGATGGAACTTCATGGAGGGTGAGCACCGTGGACATCAGGCGCCGGCGTGGTTTTTCACCTGCAATTACCGCATGAATGAGGCCTTCAACATTTCTCTGTATATTCAGCACCCGTTCTGCCAACATCCACTTACCAACAAAACAGAAGTCGTGAGTCGTTATGTTCAGAAAGAAATCACACAGCACCATCGCGATGATGGCAATATGGTGACCCTAAAACTGAGCTTCCGCTTGGACCATGGCCGAAAATATCGTGATATTCAGCGTTCCATGAACCATAGCGACAGTGAAACTGGTATCTTGTCAAAATAATTGGGGTGGCCATAACACTCATCATTTTTTTGAAGAACTTGCCAATCTCTGAAAAAAAGTTTGTATCTTTGTAGCTGGGCACAGGGCTTGGCATCTCTTTTTGCACCCTTATTTCAACTGTTTTAACTTGCAGAACTTGAATCAATTCATCACAAAACAATATGGTATGGACAAATATGACTATTTGATTGTTGGCTCTGGCCTTTTTGGCGCTACATTTGCATATAGAGCCAAGAATGCCGGAAAACAATGCCTGGTGATTGACAAGCGCCCACATTTGGGCGGCAATGTGTATTGTGAGAATATTGAGGGGATAAATGTACATAAATATGGTGCACACATCTTTCATACATCCAATAAAAGAGTGTGGGATTTTGTCAACTCCATCGTGGAGTTCAACCGATACACCAATTCACCTGTGGCTAATTATAAAGGAAGACTCTACAACCTGCCTTTTAACATGAATACCTTCTCACAGATGTGGGGCGTCATCACTCCAGATGAGGCAAAAGCAATCATTGAGGAACAGAAAAGAGAAGCCTTGGAAAAAATGAAGGCCGAAGGTGTGTCGGAGCCCAGGAATCTTGAAGAACAAGCACAAATCCTCATCGGTAAGGACATTTATGAAAAACTGATTAAAGGGTACACCGAGAAACAATGGGGAAGGAAATGCCAGGACTTACCTGCATTCATCATTAAGAGGTTGCCTGTGAGGTTCGTATTTGACAACAACTACTTCAACGACAAATATCAGGGAATCCCCATCGGCGGATACAACAAACTCATTGAAGGTTTGCTGGAGGGTATTGAGACTCGAACAGGAGTGGATTTCTTTGAAGACAGGGCTTACTGGGAGTCTATAGCTGACAAGATAGTCTATACGGGACAATTGGATGAGTTCTATGATTACAGATACGGAAAGTTGGAGTTCCGTACTGTGAGTTTTGAGCAAGAAACCATTGGCGTGCCCAATTATCAAGGAAATGCTGTGATTAATTACACAGAAGCAGAAGTTCCTTATACCAGGATCATCGAGCATAAACATTTCGAGATGTTTGGACAGGAGATATATGATGTGCCCAAAACTGTGATTTCCAAGGAGTATTCTACGGAGTGGAAGCCAGGAATGGAGCCATACTATCCGATCAATGATATGCGCAACAATCAACTGGCCGAAAAATATAAGCAGATGGCTGCAGAAGAGAAAAATGTCATTTTCGGAGGGCGTTTAGCTGAATACAAGTATTACGACATGGCTCCAATAATAGAGAAAGTGCTAAACATTCAATTATAAGATATTCAAGTACCGCAAATTGAAAGTTACTATAAATCAGTTGATTTGACTGAAGTTTCCCACCCTTTGAAGCTGTATTTCAAATGATATTATTGTAGTGGATTGGCGCATCTTTCTCAAGTTTTTCTGTCACGAATTTGAGAATTTAAGAATTACATGCAACACAAAAGAATTTTTTGAGTCGCCTTCGGCGAGAAATTTTCCAAATCTTTACAAATCAAACAAATTTCTATTGTGAAAAATAAAAAGATTTGACAGATTTGAATTGATTTGTAGGATTTCTGCTCGAAAGGGCACTCCTTGATACTATTCGCTGAACAGACACATTTCCTCTGAGCAACACTGAAATGAAGAGACAATCAAAAACCGCTTCGCTTAGGGACATATTTCACGGGGACACCTGGCGTCTTGAGCACATCGGCAAACTCCTGGGGAGTATGCTTCACGGGTCCGAGCATCAGTTCGGGCACATTGTAGCTCTTCATCAACTGGCGGTGATAGTCGGGGTTCTCAGATGGCAGCTCGAAAGGTTTGGAGAAACCGCCCTTGCCATCAAAATGGGCGATGAAAGGCCGCGTGAACACCCCGTCATTGCGACGTGAGGAGAACACCACCCACTTGCCATTGCTCGACCAGGAGTGGTAACTCTCCGTATTATCGGAATTGATGGGCTCGGCAGCAACAGCACTATCGCCCGGCTCTCCCTGGAGGTCAATCATCCAAAGGTCGGCATCACGGTGCCAGATATGGAAGCATCCCCACTCACCGAGGGTGAAGAGCAACCACCGTCCGTCGGGAGAGATGCGGGGCAAGGTGGCGCTCTTGTTCATGCCAGCTGCATCGAACACCAACTCACGTTCGCCGAAAGCCATGCTTCCGGGGTCGAAAGACTTGCGGTAGATGTTGTATTTCAGTTCCTTGGCACGCATGGTGACCTCCACGGCATCCACGCTGTCGTTGGCATACTCAAAATGAGCGCTGCAATAATAAAGGTATTTGCCGTCTGGCGCCCAGAAGGGGAAGATCTCAAACTCATCACGTCCTTTCTCGATGGACATCACCTCATGATGCTCAACATCATAGACCACCAGGTCGCTCTCCGCGTCAAGAACCTCGATTTTATTGATGTCCGTGGTGTGAAAACTCTGCATGGTCTTGTTGGTGGAGTAGGCGATGAGGGGCAGCGTGGGATGCCATGAGGGATATACACCGGCAGAAATCAGCGAGTCGTTGGCCATATTCACCTTCTCCACTTTTCCGTCATACACGATGACGGTGCCACCGTGGTTCTGTCGGGCATGAAACTGCATGCGGTCGGGGTTGTATTGCTGGTAGTTGTGGCAGTTGA
>CAMZHP010000353.1 GCA_947306845.1 uncultured Prevotellaceae bacterium | reverse complement strand
TTGAATGGATGAAAAATTCGCTAATTCGCTAATTCGGGACAATGAACTGATTCATTCTTTATTTTATTATCCCGAATTATAGAATTAAAGAATTTCCTTGTGGCTCTTGAATGGATGAAAAATTCGCTAATTCGCTAATTCGGGACAATGAACTGATTCATCTTCCGTAAGTTTTGAAAATGCTGATATTCAGAGTCTCACGACCAATCTTTTAAGGTGGAAACTTCAGTTATTTGTTCAACCGTCTCCACAGGCGCTTGTTGAATGCCATCATGTTGCGGCGCTGGTGACGGATGCTGCTATGCATGTCGCTGATGTCGTTGAGTAACTCGCTCACAGCATTTTGGATGGCATTGGGCTCCAGACGGCTGACGTCCTCGGCTTCTTGATTGCAGACAACGCGGATGCCATGCTCCACCACGTTCACCTCCAAATCTGTGTCCATGATGATAGGGTCGCCATCGAAATGAACTGGTCCGGGATGCTGACGGTGAATCACCACTCGCTTGGATTTGAAAGTCTTCACCTTGCTGCTTTTGTCCAACGTCTTGTTCATCAGGTCAAAACTCACCTGGGCCGCATCCATGATGCCGAAAGGTTCCATGATGATGACGTCAAGAAGGCCGTCGCTCATAGAGGCTTGGGGGGCAATGTAGGCGTTGTTGCCATATTGTGAGGCATTGGCACATGTCACCAGATATGCTTGGTAGCGGTGACGGCTGCTCTCATCCTCAATCTGATAAACCTCAGGCTCATAGCTTAAACCCTCACGCAAAACTTCCTCTATGTATTTCAAAGGGCCTCTGCGCTTGCTCATGGCGAATTTCTGACTGATGAAGGCATCAAAACCCATTCCACAGGTACAGAAAAACGGATGATCATTGATGGTGCAGTAGTCCAGCTCGTGTATCTGGCAGTTGTTGAGAATGTCAATGGATTTCTTGATGTTGACCGGGATGGAGAGGTGACGGGCCAGGCCATTGCCTGAACCGCACGGGATAATGGAGAGGGCGGACTGGGTATGTATGAGACCGCGACCCACCTCATTGATGGTGCCATCACCGCCTACAGCTACGACAATGTCGATACCGGATTCGGCTGCTTCACGGGCGATGATCTCCGCATGACCAGGTCGTTCAGTATACCTTATTTTATAATCAAGCTTGTCTTTAGCGATATGTTGTTCTATCAATTTCGGTATGCCGTTTTT
Organism: uncultured Prevotellaceae bacterium; assembly: GCA_947306845.1. Next base: position 1,820 of record CAMZHP010000353.1, on the reverse strand, counting down.
TTTGATGGCTCCCGAAATCGGATTCATCACAAACAATACTTTCATTTCTCAATCAATATGGACTTTTTTTCTACGCTGCAAAATTAAGAATAATTAGGCATTTAGCTAGCAAATATGCTCATTTTTTTAGATTATTTGTTTTTTCTTTCAAAAAACATGTGTGTTATCACTTTTTTTGTTACCTTTGCAGTCAAAACTGAGAATTCTTCATGGGAATATTACAGGAAAGGTATAAGAAATACCGTGAGCCACAGAAATATATGGAGATGGGAGTATACCCCTATTTCCGTGCAATTTCTGGTAAACAAGGCACTGAAGTGGAAATGGAAGGACATAAGGTGCTTATGTTCGGGTCCAACGCCTATACAGGCCTTACAGGTGATGAAAGAATTATTGAGGCTGCCAAAAATGCTCTCGATAAATATGGATCCGGTTGTGCCGGAAGCCGTTTCCTCAATGGAACGGTTGACTTGCACGTTGAGCTGGAGAAAGAGTTGGCAGCCTATGTGGGCAAGGAAGACGCGCTTTGCTTTTCAACTGGTTTCTTTGTCAATTCAGGCGTGTTGGCTGTCATTTGCGGCCGCGAGGATTACATTATTTGTGACGAGCGCGACCATGCCAGCATCGTAGATGGCAGGAGACTTTCTTTTGCAAAGCAGCTGAAGTTCAGGCACAACGACATGGAAGACCTGGAGAAACAATTGCAGAAATGTGATCCAGATGCCATCAAACTCATTGTGGTGGATGGCGTGTTCTCCATGGAGGGTGACCTGGCCAATTTGCCAGAAATTGTCAGACTTAAGAAAAAATACAACGCTTCCATCATGGTCGATGAGGCACATGGAATCGGTGTGTTTGGCAATGAGGGCAAGGGCGTATGCGATTATTTCGGAGTGACCGACGATGTCGACCTGATCATGGGCACTTTCTCGAAAAGTCTTGCCAGCATAGGCGGATTCATCGCAGCAGACTTCGACACCATCAATTATCTCCGTCACACCTGCCGTACCTACATTTTCAGCGCTTCCAATACACCGGCTGCCACAGCAGCTGCCAAGGAGGCGTTGCATATCATCCGCACAGAGCCGGAGCGTCGTGAGAAATTGTGGGAGACCACCAAGTATGCGCTTCGAAGGTTCCGTGAGGAGGGCTTCGAGATTGGCGATACGGAAAGCCCCATCATCCCGCTGTATGTGAGAGATGTGGACAAAACATTCCTTGTGACCAAACTGGCTTTCGACAATGGCGTTTTCATCAATCCGGTGATTCCGCCTGCATGTGCCCCGCAGGACACCTTGGTGCGTTTCGCACTGATGGCCACCCATACTCAGGAGCAGGTGGAGCGCGGTGTCAATGTGCTGAAGAAAATCTTTGTCGAACAGGGTATTATCAAGTAATCAAGAGTAAGACAAATAACAAAAAATATCCCCACTCATCATGAGTGGGGATTTTTTAGTAATGGCTTTAACTTCTCAGCGAAGCGATAACTTCTTAACTACTTAACTACTTGAAAGTTGAGCAAATGCGAAACTTGGTAACACTAAAAAGCGAGGATATGTTGTATATCCTCGCTCATAAGTTGATTCTGCTATTTCTTAGAAGTTGTAATACAGACCAAAAACGATGTCGCGACCGTCTAAGTCCACACCCCAGCTGTTGTATTTGGCATCAATTCTGTTGTCCTTCTCGTGCTCATAGCCGATGAAACCGATATGGGTAACAAAACTCAGCTTTTCGTTGAGGTTGAGAGCCACACCCGGTTTCAGACCTACGCTGAACTCGTCATTGTCGTAACCAGCATTGTAGGTATGGGCATAACC
>CAMZHP010000352.1 GCA_947306845.1 uncultured Prevotellaceae bacterium | reverse complement strand
AGGTCTTTCATGAATGCCTGCACACGGTCGGGGATGATGCCGAAATAGTGGTCGTCCATCTGCTGGTTCTTGGCAGAGTCGTGCCCCATGAGCGTCCGGCCGGTGAGCATCAGGTCGGGACGGGCACTGTACAGACCCTCATCCACCAGGAAAAACTCCTGTTCCCAACCGAGGTTGGAACTGACCTTGCGCACCTCGGGATAGAAATAGTGGCACACCTCGGTGGCGGCGATATTGACGGCACGGAGTGCCCGCAGCAACGGAGCCTTGTAGTCGAGTGCCTCGCCGGTGTAGGAGATGAAGATGGTGGGGATACACAGGGTGTCGTCGATGATGAACACGGGTGAGGTGGGATCCCATGCGGAGTAGCCACGGGCCTCGAAGGTGTTGCGGATGCCGCCGCTGGGGAAGGAAGAGGCATCTGGCTCCTGCTGGGCGAGCAGTTTGCCGCTGAACTCCTCAATCATGCCTCCCTTGCCGTCGTGTTCGATGAAGGCATCGTGTTTCTCTGCGGTGCCTTCGGTGAGGGGCTGGAACCAATGGGTATAGTGGGTCACGCCGTTTTCCTCTGCCCATTGTTTGATGCCTTTGGCCACCGCGTCGGCGATGGAGCGGTCGAGGCGCACACCGTTGTCGATGACGTCGACCAGCTTCTCATAGACATCGCGCGACAGGTATTTGAACATCTTGTCGCGGGTGAACACATATTTCCCGAAAAACTCTGACGGACGCTCTGAGGGAGCAACCACCTCAAGAGGCTTTTTCTTAAATGCTTCTTCTACTACCTGAAATCTGAGGTTTGCCATAATTGCTGTTGTGATAGATACAAAATGCGCTTTGGTGGTGCAAAATTACAACATTTTGATGGCTCAATCCGCTTTTTTGTTCAAAAAGATATTCTTTTCGCGGTACATTACGAATGAAATGACTAAATTTGTATTTCAAAACAAAGAGAAAAAGACATGAAACGATATCTTTTTTCTGCCATGGTGCTGATGTTTGCAGCCACAGTGATGGCACAGGACGAGGCGCAGGACAAGGTGGAGGCTGACCTCTCGGCCGACGTGGTGAATCAGTATATCTGGCGTGGTCAGGATCTGGGGCATGTGAGCATCCAGCCATCACTCGAACTAGGATACAAGGGACTGAGTCTGGCCGCCTGGGGAAACGTGGGATTGTCTGACCCGAACGACACCAAGGAGATAGACCTCACGGCATCCTATACCATCGGTGGATTCTCGATAGGTGTGACGGATTATTGGACTGATGAGGGAGAAGACCGCTATCTCCTCTACGATGCGCACCGCACCAATCATCTCTTTGAGGCATTCGCTGGCTATGATTTTGGTGTGGCATCGGTCAACTGGTATACCAATTTTGCGGGCTGTGATGGAGAAGGGAAGTCAGGCGACCGTGCCTATTCCTCTTATTTGGAGGTAGCGGCTCCATTCCAGTTGGGCGGCCTCGACTGGACAGCGACCGTGGGCGTTGTGCCCTATGCCACCACCACCTACGACACCGAAGGGTTCGCCGTGGTGGCTGCTGGGTTAAGGGCTTCCAAAGAGATTCCCATCACCGAGCATTTCAAGTTGCCGCTCTTTGCTGAGATAGCCACCAATCCCCATGACCAAAAGGCCTATTTTGTCTTCGGACTGACGATCAAGGCGTTCTGAGGTGATAAAAGAGGTGAGGGGTGAGAGGTGAGAGAAATGCTTTTTTAGTGCATAGTTCATAGTTGACGGACGCGATGTATCGCATCTCTACCATTGCCCCTCCATTTTTGTAGTGGTAATCATAATCCTTAATTCCTAATCCTTAATCCTTAATTCCTAATCCTTAACCCTTAATTCCTAATCCTTAATCCTTAATTCCTAATCCTTAATTTTCAATCTTCAATTTTCAATTTTCAATTTTCAATCTTCAATTCTACTGTCCCCCCATCCGGTCGAAGTAGGTGATGACTTCTTCCCAGGTCTTGAAGGAGTCGGAGCCTAATTCTATGGTGGTGCCCATGAAGTTGTCGTCGGGCTGGCGGTCAATCAGATAATCACCGGCCAGCAGGTGTTTTTGGTTGGCGAAGATGATGTGGTTATAGACAGGGGCATCGTAATACTCCTGCATCCATGCGATGGTTTCCGTCATCTGCTGACTCTCGTTGAAGTCAGCGGGAGCGACGATATATACGTTGTAGGTCTCAATCAACCGGCGGAAGGCCTTCTGCGAACTCGATAGCGGTTTGTTGTATTTGTCAGCCAGCGCATCAGTGGCAATGAGTATGACGGGGCGTTCACGTCCTTCCTGCAGGTCGTCTATCCATCGGATGACAGGCATCACGGCATGCATGTAGGAGTGTTCATCCACGCGGTGCTCACCATGGAAATGGATGGCGGTGGGGTAGTGCTCGCGGAAGAGGTCCCAGGTGTGTACCAGTGTGTCGTTGTCGCCAAAGAGTCCCCATACGCGGCGGCGCTCCTCATCGTTCACTCCGCTGAAACATTGTGCTGAGGCCTGCTTGTATTCCTTCACCAGGTTGTTGTCCACAAAGAATTTCTGCACACCGTCTTTCCGGGGGTTGAAAAACTCTTGTGCTCCCGTCATGCCGTGCTCCACCATGGTGTCACCGATGCGGAAGGCAGGGTTGATGACGATGCGGTCGAAGCCATAGAGTTGTTCGGTGTACATGCCGCCCATTGATGTCCCGATGATGAGGTCGGGCTGCTCTTCTTCGCAGAGGCGATGGAGCAGGTCGAGGGCCTCCATGGGGTGGAGGGGCATGTCCTCGGCGATGACGGTGGCATTGCACAACACTTTGCGCAGGCGGGTCACCGTACCCGTTTGGGCCGATGATCCGAAGCCATGCACATACATTATTTTCTTGCCCGCCATCAGGTCGGGGAACTGCTTGAGATATTTGTTTTCCATTATTTGTTGTGTTGGTAAAGTTATCTGACCACAATCTTGCGTCCGTTGTGGATGAACACGCCCTTGGTCTTGGGTTGGCCATTCAGTTGCTGCCCATGGATGGTGTTCCATCT
>CAMZHP010000351.1 GCA_947306845.1 uncultured Prevotellaceae bacterium | reverse complement strand
TCCAGACTGTCAAAATGCTTCAAGGCACAGTAGAGAGCGATGGCCAGTGCCTCCTCGCCAACCCATCCTTCACCGAGATGACCGATGCTTTCCAGGTCTGTCTTGTCATTGTCTATCAGGAAGATTGCACGCTCCGCCAATTCCACCATCCGTTCCACATCGTTATGGTAGTCCTTGTATAACTTGCGGATTTCTTCTGTTCCTTCTATGATGTAGCGTTTCATTCCTTCCTTGGTCGGTTCCATGTCACAAGCGAGCCTGTAGATGACGTGTGCCATCAATGCTGCAGGGATGTATCCGAGCGGATGTTTATGAGTGAGCTTTGCAGCGTCTCCCGCGAGTTGGTCAGAGGCTTCGATGCTGATTCTCTCGTTGACGGCGGCGTAGAGGGGGATGGGAGCCACGCGCATCACTCCGCCGCATCCCTTGCTGTCGTTGTGTGGGGTTCTCATTCTTACGATGGTTTCGAGTGCTGTCATGCAGGTGTTGCCGGGTGCCCGCCTTTTGTTCAGTTCAGGGATTATGGCAATCCAGCAGTCGTTGTGAGAGTTTGGTTTCTTGCCGTTCTGTGTGAAGAACCACTCAACGTAAGCATCACTGATGCCTATCAAACCAGGCTTTCCGAGGCGTTTCGCATTCAGCAGGCCGTTGGCCGTGAAGAGCGTCATCTGCGTGTCGTCTGAGATGACCGCCTTTCCTTTATGGTCCCCATCCTCCAGCCAGGGTTGGTCCGGTTGCAGCCTTGTGATGCCATACTCACCGTACAGGTGTTGTATGGCCTTGAAGTTATAGACAAACTCCACGGGATATCCCAGTGCGTCGCCGATGGCACCGCCGATCAGCGAACCGCGTATTCTGTCTTGCAATGAATTCATGGCTGTCATTTTTCGTCAATTTGTAGCTTTGTCAATTAGTACCTTGTCCATGCTGAGAAGGCGTTTGGGGAGAATCAGTCGGGTTAGCCTGTTCAGAGACAGGTTGAAGCGTTCTGTTCAGTTCAATGATGACCTCCTTGCGCTCCTTGAACACATCCTCTGGAATGGGCTTTTGTCCTTCTTTTTCCGTCTTGAAGCGGTAGAATGCGTTCAGCATCCTGAGGATTTTCTCAGGCCCCCTGCCATCAGCTTTCAGATAGCCGTGGAGACGTGGGGGAGCGATGCCCTTGTCTGCAGCGTAGAACACCCAGTAGAGGCAGAGGGCGATGTCCGTGCGGTGCAGTCCCATGGCGCAGGCGATATAGAAATTGCCGCGGTCGATTTTCTCGCATAGCTCGGGGAAGAGTTCCGCCATTTCCTCAATCATGTTGATGGCCACGGGAAACCTGAAGTAAGCCACTCCGCTTTTCTCACAAAGGTCTTTGTACAAGTCGGACTTGTAGTCCGCCCTCAGTTCGATGACTTGTTTCAGGCCTGCTTCCACCAGTGTCTTCCAGGCATACAGTTGTCGGCTGGAGGAGAGCGTGCGACCCCTCAGTCCTCCGTAGGCAGGGTGGATGTCGGGGATGTTGGTGTCGAGGGCGCGCTTGATGTCGAGGTTCGTGCCATCATGGCGGTCCATGGTCTTCAGCGAGGCCAATACATCCTCCATCTCCTTTGAGGATTTCTCCGACAGAGCCTTGTGGTCACCGATTTTACTTACGTGCCAACCTTCGCAGAACAGGCATTTGTAGACGGCGAAGGGCACCTCGTGTTTCTTGGCCATGCTTTCGGCGGCCCTCTGAGCCGACTTCCGTGTGGAATAGGTCACCTTCGGCATTCCGTTACTTCTGTAGCTGTGCGAATAGATGGAGAAGGCACCCCATGAGCGGCGGCTCACCACCAGGTTGCCGAACCATCCCGGCTGTTGAAACTGGTCGAGCAGCCAAGTGCCGATATATTTGAACTTGATGTTCTTGATGCTTTTCGTTATTGTTCCCATACCGTTGTTTTGTTTGTTGAAAGAGTCTCTCATTTCAGTGAGAATCTTGCAGAACTCCTGTTCAGTCAGGATGGTCATGTGCGTGTCCTTCTCTCCGCAGGAGTGAGTGAGCGTGATGCCCCGGGTGGACATCAGCGCCGTGCGGAACCGCTCGTTCTGTTCGAACAACGCCTTGAAAGCCCGTCTGAGCAACTGTTGGTACTCCTTGCCCTGGCGGTCGATGGCCTGTCCGCGCCACCAAACGACCTGGTCGGTCTGCCAGGAGGTGGTGCTCTGCTTTTTCGCATTGCCGCCCTTCATCGAGCAGACTTGCCGTTGCTTGTCGCGGTCCTGTTGCTTGAGCGACTGCAGGAAGCCCTCCATGCTGCTGCAGACCACACCATCGAGACGGAAGCCGTTGCTGCACATGTTGCTGAGCGTGTTGGATGGATACATCCCGTCTGAGCGGATGTCCAGCGTTTTGGATACAGGGTCATAGCAGTCTGTCAGCTGGTGGCCATTTCGCTTATTGCTTTTATGATCTTCCATCCCTTTCTAAAGTTTTTTGTTCATTTCATTTATGATCTTATAGAGCGTCAAGTAACCAAATAATATCATGAGATAGGCCAATTTTTCTGTTTTATTTGAAAAAAGACAAGATATGCCTCTTTCAATGACGTTTTGACAACTATGGAATGAAGCCCACCGGGTCACATTCTGGTTTTGTGTAGGGATATGACTCTTTGGGATATTCCTGTGCACCGCCTATTGTTGGGTACCGTTATTTTTTGTCTTGCAAAGTATTCAAGGTTGCCATTTTTGAATATGCCACAAAATTACTGAAAAGGTTTGAAACACCAAACATCCGAATCATGTTTATTTTCATTTGTATCTTTATTTTGAAATACGCAGTCGTGTAAAATCCATCTTTTATCGTCATGATGTCAATAGACATGGAATTCTCAGAATGGGGGGCGAGATGATGCGTCTTCGACATTTTCCTCATTCCTCATTCTGACTGATGCAGAGGACTTTCAGTTGCTGCCAGTCCGTCTTCTTGCTGAGCCTCCTGTTTTGGGAGGAGATAGTCGAGCACGCTGTTCCAGTCAGGGAACTTGTCCGAGCCGAACTCGAGCCATTCGCCGGCGAACTCGCTCGTCCCGT
>CAMZHP010000350.1 GCA_947306845.1 uncultured Prevotellaceae bacterium | reverse complement strand
GGTTTAAGAAATACATTAATCAACAAACAAAACAACAATCAATAACACAAGGTGACAAAAGGTTGAGATAAAGAGATCATATCTCTCACCTCCTACCTCTCACCTCTTACCACTTTATAACTATGGCAAAGAAAGAAATCATCACACAAACCGACGGCACCCAGGAAGGAAAGCTCAAAGCCCTTCAGGCTGCCATGGCGAAAATAGAAAAAGACTTTGGAAAAGGATCCATCATGAAGATGGGCGACCAGCAGGTGGAAGCCGTCGATGTCATCCCCACCGGCAGCATCTCACTCAATGCCGCCCTCGGCGTGGGCGGTCTGCCACGCGGACGCATCATCGAGATCTTCGGTCCGGAATCATCTGGAAAGACCACTCTCGCTATCCATATCATCGCCGAGGCACAGAAACAGGGTGGCATCGCCGCATTTATCGACGCAGAGCACGCTTTTGACCGATTCTATGCCGAGCATCTGGGCGTGGATGTCGACAACCTCCTCATCTCGCAGCCCGACAACGGTGAACAGGCACTTGAGATTGCCGACCAACTGATCCGCTCTTCGGCCATCGACGTGCTGGTGGTGGACTCTGTGGCTGCCCTTACCCCGAAATCTGAGATTGAGGGCGACATGGGCGACAACAAGGTTGGCTTGCAGGCCCGTCTCATGAGCCAGGCACTGCGCAAGCTTACTTCCACCATCTCCAAGACCAACACATGCTGTATCTTCATCAACCAGCTGCGCGAGAAAATCGGCGTGATGTTCGGCAACCCGGAGACCACTACCGGCGGCAACGCGCTGAAATTCTATGCCAGCGTGCGCCTCGACATCCGCCGCGTCACCACCCTCAAGGATGGCGACCAGGCCATCGGCAACCAAGTGCGCGTGAAAGTGGTCAAGAACAAAGTGGCACCGCCCTTCCGCAAGGCTGAGTTTGAGATTCTCTTCGGCGAGGGCATCTCCAAGACCGGCGAACTGGTGGACCTCGGTGTGGACAACGACATCATCCAAAAAAGTGGCTCATGGTTCTCCTACAACGGGTCGAAACTCGCTCAGGGACGAGATGCCACCAAACAGCTGCTGGCTGACAATCCTGAACTCTGCGAGGAAATAGAAGCAAAAATCATGGCTGCACTGGCTGAAAGCAAATAACCTGCACGGCGAATCCGAAAATACGGCCTCCTGCGACACACACTGTTGCAGGAGGCCTTTTTTCACACCATGCTTACTGCCATCATGTCATATTTTTCCGTCAAATGTCAGTTTTGGCACACCATTTGTAGGATAGATATCGGACAACGGCAGAAGTCTTCCCGAAAAAGACGTTATGCCTTTGACAAGAACAATAACAAACAAATAACAATACAACAATGGGAAAAATTATCGGAATTGACTTGGGAACAACCAACTCGTGCGTCTCAGTATTCGAGGGCAACGAGCCAGTAGTGATTGCAAACAGTGAGGGAAAGCGCACCACACCATCCGTAGTGGGCTTCGTGAAAGACGGCGACCGCAAGGTGGGTGACCCCGCCAAGCGTCAGGCCATCACCAACCCTCAGAACACCATCTACAGCATCAAGCGCTTCATGGGCGAGACCTATGAGCAGTGCCGCAAGGAGTGCGAGCGCGTGCCTTTCAAGGTCATCAACGAAGGCGGTTATCCGCGCGTGGAGATCGAAGGCCGCAAATACACCCCGCAGGAAATCTCGGCCATGGTGCTTCAGAAAATGAAAAAGACCGCAGAGGATTATCTGGGCGAGGAAGTGACAGAGGCCGTGGTGACCGTGCCTGCCTACTTCAGCGACTCACAGCGTCAGGCCACCAAGGAGGCCGGACAGATCGCAGGCCTCAACGTGCGCCGTATCGTGAATGAGCCGACAGCAGCAGCCTTGGCCTATGGCATCGACAAGGCCAACAAGGACATGAAGATTGCCGTGTTCGACCTCGGTGGCGGTACCTTTGATATCTCTATCCTTGAGTTCGGCGGTGGCGTGTTCGAGGTGCTGTCCACCAACGGTGACACCCACCTCGGCGGCGATGACTTCGACCAGGCCATCATCGACTGGCTGGTACAGGAGTTCAAGAACGACGAGGGTGCCGACCTCCGTCAGGACCCGATGGCCATGCAGCGTCTGAAGGAGGCTGCCGAGAAGGCCAAGATCGAGCTCTCCAGCAGCACTTCGACAGAGATCAACCTGCCGTACATCATGCCGGTAGGCGGTGTGCCAAAGCACCTGGTGAAGACTCTCACCCGCGCTAAGTTCGAGCAGTTGGCTCACCATCTCATCCAGGCTTGTCTGGCTCCCTGCCAGAAAGCAATTGCAGATGCCAAACTGAGCACCAGCGACATCGACGAGGTCATCCTCGTGGGCGGTTCCAGCCGTATCCCCGCCGTGCAGACCTTGGTAAAGAACTACTTCGGCAAAGAGCCTTCCAAGGGTGTGAACCCCGACGAGGTGGTGGCCGTAGGTGCCGCTATCCAGGGTGCCATCCTCAACAAGGAAGGCGGCGTAGGCAACATCGTGCTGCTCGACGTCACCCCGCTGACCCTCGGTATCGAAACCCTCGGCGGCGTGATGACCAAGCTCATCGAGGCCAACACCACTATTCCCTACAAGAAGAGCGAGGTGTTCTCCACCGCTGCCGACAACCAGACTGAGGTGACCATCCACGTGCTTCAGGGAGAGCGCCCCATGGCTGCTCAGAACAAGTCCATCGGACAGTTCAACCTCACCGGCATCGCTCCCGCACGCCGTGGCATTCCTCAGATTGAGGTGACCTTCGACATCGATGCCAACGGTATCCTCAACGTGTCGGCCAAAGACAAGGCTACAGGACGTGAGCAGGCCATCCGCATCGAGGCTTCCTCTGGCCTGAGCAAGGAAGAGATCGACCGCATGAAGGCTGAGGCCGAGCGCAACGCAGAGGCTGACAAGCGCGAGCGCGAGCGCATCGACAAGATGAATCAGGCCGACTCGATGATCTTCCAGACCGAGACATTCCTCAATGAGAATGGTGACAAGCTCGGTGCCGACCGCGCCAATGTGGAGGCTGCCGTCGCCC
>CAMZHP010000349.1 GCA_947306845.1 uncultured Prevotellaceae bacterium | reverse complement strand
AATTCCGCTATTATCTGATTTTCACTGTCTCAGCACCTACCTTCAACACATACATCTGGTTTCTCGATGTCAGCGGGATGCAAATGTCAGCACCGCTACCACGAACCTTACCGAGGAGGATGCCACGCACATCATAAAGCATGACGCTGGTGCCGCGGCTCACGCCGCTGACGACGAGTTGCTGTCCGTCGAGGCGCCAGTTCCATTCACGCGCAGCGAGGTCGTTGATACCGTCGGCTGTGCCCATGATGGCTGTCAGCTCGAGTTTCTTGCATGTAGGCATGGTGAACGAGTAAATAGGTTCGTTCACTTCTGTGGTGGTTTTAGTGTTGTTGTTATTGGTCTTCACCACTTTCCATCCCTTTACCTCTCTGCCTTCAGCACCCTTTGCCTCAACCGTCAGCTGGCGGTTGGCAAAGAACTTACCGTCGAAATCAGCGCTCTTGATGCTCACACCATTGACGATGGTAGTGACCTCCTCTGTCTGATCTTTATTGATGACCAATGGAGTGGGCGTGCCCAACTTATAGTAATTGGCCACGAATGTATAGAACTGATTGGTGCGCTGGCTGAGCCAATTGCGGGCATTGTTGATCTCATTGTTGATGTCCTGCTCATAATTGGGCTGCCATCCCCAGCCCCACCAGCCGCCGCCACCGCCGCCATTGACGGCCTCGCGGTGCTTGACGAGTTCGGGCTTCACCAATTCTGCCATGGGATCCCAGATGGCGCGCGTGCCCCTCTCATTGAGGAAGTCGCCCATGTAGATGGCGGTATGGTCGATGAACTCACGCTTAAAGTCAGCGTCGTCCATCAGGCTGCGGAACAACTGTGTCGCCTGCGAGGTGTTGGCCCAGTTGTTGCTTTGATCATATTTGTTGTTGTAAATCCACTCGATGGTGTTGTAGTTGGCATTACGGCCGTAAAGTCCGAGTCCGAAGTCGGTATCTTTCGAGATCCAGCGCCAGCGACCACCGTCGGCAATCGGTCTCCAGACAACGATGTTGTTGCCGGGGAAATCGAGGTTGCAGAAGTAGAGGTTCATAATCATGAGGTTGATGAACTCCTGGCAGTCCATGATCTGCTCATATTCCTCCATGGTGTGCCCAGCCTGGTTGTAGAACGCCTTGAAATTGTTGTAGTTGTCGAGCGTGCCGGCTTTGAGTTCCTCTACCATCTTGCTGTTCTCCTGCGAGATCTCAATCATGTCGATGTCCTCGAGACCTTCACCTTTCTCGTTTTTGTAGTTGGTATAGATGTTGTCGTCATTGCTGCGCTCACGGATGTTGAGCATGCCCTTATAGGTGCCGTTGAGGAAGATGACAGCCGGGCGCCATGCCTGCCAGTCGAGGTCGGCATTCTCTGCCATGACACGCTGGATGATGGCATCGCGCATATAGAGACCGCCGAAGTCGTTGCCGGCATTGCGCAGCATGATGCTCTTGAAGTCGGTGAGACCGGGTTTCTGGTCGGGGAAGAACTCATAGTCGAAACGTTTTACGCCGAAACGCTTGTTGGCATAAACAGCGAGCGACTTGAGGGGGTGCTCACGAGACTGTCCGCCCATGACGCGGGTCTCGCAGAGTTGGTTGATAACGCTTTCGGTGCCCGGAGCGTCAAACATCTCGATATTGATGGGGCGCCGCCAATCCTTCTTGCTGTCCTTGTTGGGATTGTTTCTGATGATGCCTATCGCATTGTCGTTCATGTACCGGTCGTCTGTGACGATGGATATCACAGAGATGGTCATCTCCCTGTCGAGGAAAATGTATGACTGGGCGGTAGATATGGGCGAGAGATAACCATCACAGAACAATTTGGCCCTGATCACCTTGTTGGAATTGATGCTGATTGGCTTTTGATAGGCGGTGCTGGAAGCGGTGGGCTCTTTGCCGTCGGTGGTGTAGCGGATGACCGCGCCCTCAGGTGTCCCCTCGGGCATCGAGAGAGTCAGTTGGAAGGTCTTCGCTGAGGTGAACACCGCGCCTTTCTGGCTGAACTCGGGCTCGCCCAGGATGTCCTTGCAAGTTTTGCCACAGTTGGTCTTTCCCGGTGTGGGAGTAGCCTGGTATCCCCATTCGTCAGCGCCGTCGGTCTTGCGACCGTAAGCGATATTGGGGGCGGGCATCTTGCTCATCTTCTCTACCTTGTCCACAATCTCCTCCCCTTTGAAGAGATAGACACTGCCGTCCTTGCCTGTTTCCAGACGGAAACTGGTGTGCAGGCCGCTCTCCTCTTTGTCGCAATACACCACGGCATAGGCCTTGGCATTGAGAGTCTTGTTGGGCAACTGCCATGCCTTGCTCACTTTGTCTTTGGCTCCCAATTTATAGTCTTTGAGATTGACAGGCTCTGTTCCGCTGTTATAAAGTTCGACCCAGGAATCAGGGAACTCATTCAAGTCGTCCATGATGCAGTCGATGTTGGATTGCATCAACTCATTGATCACCACCTGAGCCTTCACAGAGGTGCCTATGGCCATGAGGCCTGCGAGTAAAAAATAGCGATAATTCATAAGTGTTGGTTAAAAAACTCTTGCAAATTTATATTATTTGTAGATTTTACACCCTATATCAACATTAAAAAAATTATAAAAGAAACATTTTATCAAAATAATGATAGTTTTGATGTTCTTCTACCGCAGCGTTGCTACCCAACATCCTCTCGCTGAATGGTCACTTACTCTGAAAAGTGAGCGACCTCGCCCGCACAATAGTGCAGACGAGGTCGCCATCGGTATTGTTGATGCGGGCGGGGCATCCATTTGAGACTTTTATCTTAGAAAGAAATCTTATAGCCCAAGGTCAGCATGAATACACTGTTCTTGGATTTGTCATAATCATCAAGAATATCACGGTCATCTATAATCTTCGTAAGGCCGAGGTTGTAACGGGCATCAATGACGATATTTGAGAATTCATAAGAAAAGCCAATGGGAATAGAGATGTCGAGCTTCTTCAAACCCTCTGTTTCTGAATCTTCAAAATCTTCCCACCTGCCTTCAAATTTTTCTGAACCTTTCGTTTTCTGCCCCAACAGGAAACCTGGTTGAATACCGGCCTTGATGGCAAATCCAGGAGCTACGTAATAGTTG
>CAMZHP010000348.1 GCA_947306845.1 uncultured Prevotellaceae bacterium | reverse complement strand
GTGACATTTCCCATCCTGGATGCTGAGCTTTCAGAATCTTGGTCTTGGACAGCGGATGGATATAATCGTAAAAACCAATCTCGTCAAACCATTTCTCAGCAGCTTCGCACGTCAGTCCATAGTGCTGTGGGAAGACCAGGTAGTTGGCCTTGCCAGGATTCTTCGGATCGTCGGGTTTGATGAAGTAATACTCCACATGGCACTGTGCACAAACCAAAGAGCGCATCTCCTGATGAGAGGCTTTCCTCACATCCTTGCCCACACGGGCAAAAGCCTCATAAATGGCGGGGCGTGCGGGACGCAAATCCATTGTGCGGGCATCGTGGCAGTCAGAACAGCCTATGGTATTCACTTCTTCTGCGCCCAGCTCACTCCACTTCTTAGCATAGAAGTTGGCTGGGTCCATGACAGACTTCGAATCGCTCAACTCGCGCATCATTCGAGGAACATCAGGACCCTTACACGTCCAGCAGGTGGCAGGCTGCATGTCCGCGGCGATAGAGTCGGTCCCAATTTGTATGCCAGGGTTGCCAGTGCGCAAGATCTTGCGCATGTCCTCAAGAGCGTGCTTGTGCCCACGTGGCGTGTTGTAATGGCGTGAGAAAGCATAGCCTGCCCACAGCACCACCATCTCAGGACGAGCCTCCAGCACATCAACTTCCTGAGAACTATTGAACTTTGATTTGAAGGTGGTGTCCTCAGTCATCGCCCATGTCTCATACTCACGGGGATAGTCGGCCTTGAACTTCTCATTCTGTGCGATAATGGAGTCGGTAAACTCAGTGCGCTTGTTGTTGAACACACTAGCCACCTCAGCCCGGCGCTCCATCAGCGATGACACGAGCAGGCCTAAAAGAAAAACTAAGACCATGGAACCTCCGAAGAGTGCCCATCCTTGCCATTTTTTCAATTTCTTTGCCATAATATCTGATTTTTCAAGTTTCGGTTTGGAATAAGAATTGAGTGGTGCAGTCTTACCTGCCTGTCAGTCCTTGGAGCCAGTCGGGCACTGGGCTTGGCGGCAATGGGGTCACACCCTCAGCTGCCGGTGTGCTCGACAACGAGTTCATGCCGCCATGGGGCACGTTGCGGTGACAGTCCCAGCAGGCTTTGCCTTCGCCGCTCTTGGCCATCATATAGTCAATGCGGCCAGTCTTGACAAACTCCTGATTGAGCTGGGTGTGGCAACGAATGCAGTTGTTCATGATCACCTCTGCGCTCATGTCTTCTGCCATGATAGCCTGACGCTCGGAATGGGTAACAAAATAAGCCACATGCTTCATGCCATCCATCGCCTTGAAACCATATTTGGCCACCAAACTGGAGTGGGGCACATGGCAGTCGTTACAAGTGGCATCTCTGCCATGCGACGAATGGCTCCACGAAGCATAGTAGGGTGTCATGATGTGGCAATTGACACAGGCGGAGGGGTTGTCGGCAATATAGGTATGAGCCCGGAGCAAATACATAAACAACCCTCCTAAACCCACTATCACACCACCCAAAATGAGCAGTCCCACTTTTTGTTTGTATGAGAATCGGTCGATGATATGATCAATAATCTTCATTGATGGATGCATTATTGGCAAAAATACTCATTTATGAGGATATAGAAGGGTAACAATTGTTACTTACAACCCGTAAAATTTGTTAATTTTTAGAAATATTTACATTTTGTGTCTATCTTTGTAATGTCATGCTATCATCATTGATTGACATATGGATATTGATACTTTAACAGGACTGTCTGCCTGTCCGCTTTTCAAGGGACTGACCAACGAGGAGATCATGAATGCGATGCACAGCGTGCGCTATCGTGTGCTGACGTATAAGAAAGGCGCTCTTTTCGCCGTGGAAGGTGACGAGTGCCTTCATGCCGACATTATCATCAGCGGCAAGATGACGGCCACCATGATGAGTCCATCGGGCAGAATCATCACACTCAATCTGCATCATTCGGGCAATATGTTGGCGCCCGCTTTTCTCTTTGCTGCCGACAACCACTATCCTGTGACCGTAGAGGCTGTCGTCGACACCCGTGTCCTACGGCTCATGCGCACGGATATGGAAGCGCTGATTCTTTCCAACAGTCGCATCGCCTTCAATGAGATTCAGATCCTCTCCAATATAGTGTCGTTCCTCACCCAAAAAGTGTCGATGCTCTCTATGAGCGTGCATGAAAAGGTGGAAATGTTTTTCAAAGAAGAGCAAATGAGGCAACAAAGCCGGCATTTGCAGCTCAACCTCTCCCGCCAGGCACTTGCCGAATATTTTGGCATACAGAAATATTCTTTGCAGCGGTGCCTCAAAGAGATGCAGGAGGCTGGCGAGATACAGATAGAGGGCAGGGTGGTGCATCTTTTGAAATGACTCAAGAAGATGCCATCCAAACCAACCATCACATTTTTATGCATGAGCAACTGCCTTATAGTTTGATGTAAATATGTCGGCGATAGAGGATGTATCCAAGGATGAAATTGAGCATTACAAAGTAGAGGGCATAGCAGAGTGAGGCCATCTGCGGACAAGTCACAACCGAATGGATGCCATTGAAGACCGCTTGACTGACCCCTGCGTGACCGAGGACGATTGCCAACACCTCACTGGTGACATACAGGAACAGGGGGTTGATGCCAAAAACCTGAAAGAAAACGGTCCAGCGACGGTGCCCACGAATATCGATGATGGTCATCAGCAACGCGAGCAGCGAAGCAGCCATGCCACAAGTCACCATCACATAACTCGGACTCCATATCCGCTTGTTGAGGGGCAGTCCGTAGGACAGCAGATAACCGCCCAAGGCAAGGACAGTACCGAGGAAGAAAAGTGCCAGCACCTTGTCTTTGATTGTTTGGCGCTGCTTGATAAGACTGCCGCAATAGAAGCCGATGAGCACATGCGACACCGAAGAGATCGTGCCGAGCAATCCCTCCGGATCGACAGAGCTCTTGTGGTAGAGATGGTCGTATCCAAACAAGTTAAGGTCAACACGTGCCAGGATGTTGGAGGCATCCTCCGCATATCCGTTGCCCCAGATGAGAATGGCTGAATAGACCACCAGCAAGACAATGATGGTGGGCACAATCCACTTATGGCTGACCAACAGTGCATAGACCGACACGA
>CAMZHP010000347.1 GCA_947306845.1 uncultured Prevotellaceae bacterium | reverse complement strand
TCGCTCAGGTGAAAGCCTACAAGCCGGAAAACAACTCCTTCAGCAGTGGCCAGGTGCTGCAAGAGGCATACGACTGGAAAAAAGCCCGTGTGGTGGTGAAGGAGATGGCGGATGCCGCGGCTCTAAATCTCGTAGCAAAGAGACTGGTCACCGACCAGATGGTGCTGACCATCGGCTATGACGTGGAGAGTCTGACTAATCCTGCTATCCATTCCAAGTATCACGGCCCCATTATAACCGACCGTTATGGCAGACAAGTGCCCAAGCACGCCCATGGAACGGCCAATCTTGAAAAACGGACTTCATCCTCTTCCATCATCACCAAGGCTGTCATGGAACTCTACGACCGCATCGTCAATCCGGATTTGCTTGTCAGGCGAATCAACCTCACCACCTGCCGTGTAGTGGATGAGTCGATGGCAAAAGAGAAGGACGTTCCGCAACAGTTGGATTTGTTCACTGACTATGAAGAACTGGAAAGACAAAAGAAGGAGGAGCAAGAAGCCCTCGACAAGGAGAGACGGATTCAGGAGGCGCGGTTGGCCATCAAGCATCGCTTCGGAAAGAATGCCATTCTGAAAGGACTAAATTTCGAGGAGGGCGCCACGGCCAAGGAGCGCAACGAACAGATTGGAGGACATAAAGCTTAGAGAATGATAATGATGTCAAATTGCAAATCAAGGAAACAACAATAAACTGCCGTTATGAAG
This sequence comes from uncultured Prevotellaceae bacterium, assembly GCA_947306845.1. Next base: position 2,563 of record CAMZHP010000347.1, on the reverse strand, counting down.
AAATACATATACCAACCTTTGACGTTTGTCGCACCTGTCAGGGCAATTTGCGGAAATCCCAAGATCATTGCATTAATGGTGCTGTGCACTATTATCGTAACCAATACAATGGCACAGGAGAGGGCGACGAAGGAGCATAGGCATCTCATCAAGCAGCATTGTTACGCCGACTATAAGCAGATGTACAAACAGCCAGAGGGTGGCGCACTCATCTACCCATACATCACTCCCGGCAGCCGTCAATACGCCCGAGTGCTATGGGACTGGGACTCCTGGCTCTCGGACGTGGCACTGCGACAGATACTTGCCGATACCGGAACGGATGCCGACCGACGCGAGGCACTGACTTATGAACAAGGTTGCGTGCTGAATTACTTGGCATACACATCTCTGGAAGACGGTTACATGCCGATGGTGGTCGATGCCGAGAGCGACCCTGCCAAGATGAAGCCAAAGGATATCTATTCGACCAACATGCACAAGCCCGTCATCGCCCAACATGCCGCCTTCATCACTCAACAGAACGGTGGCGATGCTACATGGCTGCGGGAGTCTTTTTCGCGCATTCAGGCTTTCATCCGCAACTATCAGGAACATCACCGTCACGAAACTACAGGTCTCTTCTATTGGCAGGACGACCTTGCCATTGGTGTGGACAATGACCCTTCCACCTTCTTCCGTCCAAAAGGAAGTTCTGCGAGCATCTACCTGAACTGTCTGATGTACAAGGAACTGCAAGCGATGGCATATTTGGCAAGACAACTGAACCTCACTGAGGCTGCAAACCAATACAGCAGAGACGCCATGGAACTTATTGATGCTGTCAGGGAATATTGCTGGGATGAGAAAGACGGGATGTACTATTCCGTTGACCTTAACCTGCTACCCTACACGGGGGAGCCGCAGATTATATTCGGCAAACCGTTCGTGCTGCACGAGGGAGCACCACGCGACTATCCCTGCCTCATCCAGCGCATAGGCTGCTGGTCAGGATTCATGACACTGTGGGCCGGCATCGCCACACAGGAACAAGCCGCGCGGATGGTCAAGGAGAACCTTCTTGATGAACGTACCTTCTGCGCCCCATACGGTGTCCGCACGCTCTCACGATTGGAGAAAATGTACAACCTGCGCGCCACCCATAACCCCTCCAACTGGCAGGGACCGATATGGGGCATCTCCAATTATATGGTGTTCCGGGGGCTGGTTGACTACGGCTTCGAAAAGGAGGCGAGGGAACTGGCGGAAAAGACCGTCAGCCTCTTTGGTGAAGACCTCAAAAAAGAGGGCGCCCTCCACGAATATTATGACCCTGACACAGGGTCACCCATCATCAACAAGGGATTTCAGAACTGGAACTACCTCGTGCTGAACATGCTCGCCTGGTTGGAAAGAAGACCCGTCATCCGCGAGTTCTGACAGAGCCTTTCTATATCTCACATGGAAGAAGTTGAAATCGACAACACCTCCTGTTCCCTTTAGTGGCAGATTAATAATATGGACAAGGAGACAATGAAGAACGATTTGTTCATGCCAACGAAAGGAACGGTCTTATAAAGTCCAATTTATGAAATTAAAAACCATAATGACAATCCTGTTCATTTGTTTAGGAATTGGAGCAAATGCACAAAGGAAACCATCCGTCTCCTCGATACAGGTCATAACGTGACAGGTTGGCCATCAGACGCACTGTCGTACAATGTATAAGTATAGATGAGGAATAGATACAGTAATCATTGATTATGGAAGAATACGACGATATCATCAACCTGCCCCATCATGTGTCGAAGAACCATCCTCCGATGCCGATGATGAACCGTGCGGCGCAGTTCGCTCCCTTTGCCGCATTGACCGGCTACGATGCCGTCATCAATGAGACTGGCCGTTTGACCGACGGCTTTATTGAGTTAGACGAAAACAAGAAAGAACAGTTGAACCGCAGGATTGTGGAACTGATGGAGACAATAGACGAGCAGCCATCAGTCACCATCACCTTTTTCAAGCCCGACGAGCGAAAGGCTGGCGGTTCCTACTCCACTGTTTCGGGACAACTGAAAAAAGTGGATGAGTTCAATCAGGTATTGGTCATGGAAGATGACACGGTCATTCCTTTCAACTGTATTTTTGACATCCAATAGCTGAACATCTATGTTTTTTCCTTTTTTGGGGGGAGACAAATAAAAATTTAGCATCTACGAAAAAAGAATTCGTAGTACCAATGTAACTTTGCGGCCGATTTATAGTCATTATCAATAAAGAATCCTATACGGTATGAGACTTTTTGTATACACATCGCAATCCTTGGATAAGATGGGCTGCACTCGGACATCTGTAAGCAAACTTACATGTCGCTCGTTTGCACCATCTTTCGTTCAGAGCTATCGACGCTTTGAGCGGAGTTGTTATGTGCATATATTTAGCAAATCATCAGACAATGCCGGTATAGGATTCCCACGTCAATACAAGCATAGTTATTTCTTCAGTGCATCATAGGATGCCTTGGAATAGCAAGAGATAAAGAGATAGTTGGAATATCCTAACCGGGAATTTCCAACTATTTTTT
>CAMZHP010000346.1 GCA_947306845.1 uncultured Prevotellaceae bacterium | reverse complement strand
GAGGAACTATGCGATGCCTTGGGGATATAGTGCCTAAATCTGAGGTTTCTTTATTTAAATAAAATTCTCAAATTCTCAAATTCGTGATAAAATCTTTTCACAACCTCCCCGTACCCTCCTTATCCTAATGAGGGGTACCTACCCACCACCCCCGTCCCTCAATTGCTAATAATCCCAAAAATTCTGCCAAAATTGCAGTTTTATCAAATAAAATATGTAATTTTGTCACCCAATGAAAACAAACGACCTGCAAAACATTAAAAACCGCTACAATATCGTGGGCAACTGCGATGCGCTCAACCGCGCCATCGACATTGCCCTGCAAGTAGCACGTACCGACCTGTCGGTGCTTATCGTGGGCGAAAGTGGTGTGGGAAAGGAAATTATCCCACGCATGATTCACGACTATTCCACCCGTAAAGGTCAGAACTATTTCGCCGTTAACTGTGGAGCCATTCCCGAGGGAACCATCGACAGTGAACTCTTCGGACATGAGAAAGGAGCGTTCACCGATGCCATCAGTGAGGGAAAAGGATACTTCGGCATTGCCGACAAAGGCACCATCTTCCTCGATGAAGTGGGGGAGCTGCCACTGGCCACCCAGGCGCGCCTGCTACGTGTGCTGGAGACCGGTGAATACATCCGTGTGGGTGGACAGAAAATCATGAAGACCGACGTGCGAGTAGTGGCAGCAACCAATGTCAACATCCGTAAGGCCATCAGCGAGGGGCGCTTCCGTGAGGATCTCTACTACCGACTCAACACCATCCCCATTCAGATGCCGCCACTCCGCGACCGCGGCAACGACATCCTGCTGCTCTTCCGTCTCTTTGCCATGCAGATAGCCGAGAAGTACCGCCTGCCGCGTATCACCCTCAATGAGGATGCCCAGCAGAAGATGCTCAAATACAAATGGCCCGGCAATGTGCGCCAGCTGAAGAATATCACTGAGCAGATGTCGGTGCTGAGCGAGAAACGTGAAATCGACCTGGAAACCATCAGTCGGTTTATCCCCGATGACGACAATTCTACATTGCCAGCACCTATCGCCACTGCCACAGACAACCACTCATACGAGAAAGAACGAGAAGCTCTCTTCAAAGTGCTCTTCGACTTGCGGCAGAATGTATCAGACCTGCGCCGCGAACTCAATGGCCTGCGGAAGCAAATCGATGAGACCAACAGCATCACTTCGCAAGGTCAGGCATTGAGCCAACAATATGTCAACAATCTGGAGGCAACTCACCCCGAGCGAATAGAGTCGATACCTGCCGCCGAGGATGCCGTGGCAGAGGAAATCTCAGATACGGACTTCGAGCAGGAAAGCCTAAACCTCAACGAGCAGGAGCGACGAAATATCATCAAGGCGCTGGAGCGTAACCATGGCAACCGCAAAAAAACGGCACAGGAACTTGGAATCTCCGACCGTACACTCTATCGAAAAATCAATCTCTATGGCCTGGCGAAAAATTAGCATCTCTATCATGACTGTGGCATTACTTTTGCTTGTCACATCATGTAGCGTCTCCTATAGTTTCAATGGCGCAAGCATCGACTATAGTAAGACGAAGACCATCACCATCGCTGATTTCCCCATCCGTTCCAGCTATGTATGGGGCCCGATGCAAAATATCTTCAACAACGAACTGAAAGATATCTTTGCCAACCACACACACCTCACGCAGGTGAAACGCAACGGTGACCTGAAAATCGAGGGTGAAATCACGCAATACAACCAGCGCAACAAGAGTGTCTCCAGCGAGGGTTACTCCGCACAGACAGAGTTGTCGATGACCGTCAACGTGAGATTCACCAACAATGTGGATCACAACCAGGACTTCGAGAAACAATTCACCTCTACCACCTCATACGAGTCAACACAGTCGCTCAACACAGTACAAGAGGAACTGGTGACACAGATGGTGAAAGAAATCACAGACCAAATATTCAACGCCACCGTGGCCAACTGGTAAACCACTCAACATGGACCTGACATACCTCATCAAGCATCCAGAGGCAATGAACAAAGAGACCCTCTATGATCTCCGTTCACTCACTGCCCGATACCCGTACTATCAAACAGCACGACTGCTGATGCTTCAGAACCTATACCTGCTGCATGAGTCGTCGTTCGACGATGAATTGCGACGGGCGGCTATCTATATCACAGACCGTAAGGTGCTCTTCAACCTGGTGGAAGCCTCGCACTATCAACTGCGTGCCAATCGTGATAACGACACTGCGAATGTTGCCGAGGGAGACCGCACACTGTCACTGATTGACCAATTCCTCAGCAACGTGCCCGATCAAGAGCATGAGCGCAAGGAAAGAGGGCGACGACCCACAGCCGCTGATGCCACTGTCGATTATGCCGCCTACCTGCTCGAGCAGGATTCTGCTGAAGATAATCAAACCACAGGGGCAACACCTGAAATGAGAGGACAAAACCTCATCGACAATTTCATCGAAAAAGATGAACAACGTATTCAGTTGCAGGAAGAACCGGAATATGTGCCACAATTAACAGATGAAAGTGCAAAATCAGGCGAAGAGAGCTATTTTACCGAGACTTTGGCACGAATTTACATCAAACAAGGGCGATATTCCAAGGCTTTGGAAATTATTAAGCGTATAAATTTGAATTATCCAAAAAAAAGTGTTTACTTTGCAGACCAAATTCGTTTTTTGGAGAAATTGATAAAAAATGCCGACAAAGCGAAACAAGAAAATAAACAATAAATAATAATAAAATGTATCTACTATTTGTAATTCTCATTGTCATTGCATCATTGCTGATGATTGGCATCGTATTGATTCAAGAATCCAAGGGTGGCGGTCTGTCATCCAATTTCTCATCCTCAAATCAGGTATTAGGCGTTCGCAAAACCACTGATTTCATTGAAAAAGCTACATGGGGACTGGCTATCGCTATGGTAGTGCTCAGCATTTTCTGTGCCGCTGTGAAACCTGATGGTGGAGTTACGAAAAGTGCTGCAGAAACAGAACAGTCTGCTCCAGCAAGCACTCCTAACTTCGGTGTTCCTGCTCCTGCACAAGAGCAAGGCAAGGCTGCTCCTGCTGCCAACGCTGCCGAGACTCCTGTCACACCACCTGCAGGAAAGACTACAACAGAGGGTGGCGAATAACTGTTTTGAAAAAAACAACCTGAAAATTTGGTGATTTAAAATAAATCACTTACCTTTGCAACCGCTTTCAAACAAAAGCGGCAGCATGGTGCCCGTAGTTCAGTTGGTTAGAGCGTCAGATTGTGGTTCTGAATGTCGG
>CAMZHP010000345.1 GCA_947306845.1 uncultured Prevotellaceae bacterium | reverse complement strand
TTGATTAGTTGTTGGAGGTTCATCATGATTGTTGATAAATGTTGGTCATTTCCATGTAATCTTCCATTAATATGCCATTATATTTTATTCTCTGTGTCTCTGTATCTCAGTGTAGAACATTACAATTTCCTGAATCTCAGGATGAGGCCCTCAGCAGAAAGCGTCATCTTGTCGCTGGAAAGTTGGTCGATGTGGAGGTGAGGAGCCAGCGAACGGAGACCATAGCAGGCAATCTCCGCCACATCGGTCACCTCGGGGTCACCGTTGGGACGGTCGTTGACAAACACCTTGTCCATCAGGAGCATGTCACCCGACCGCTCAAAATGCATGACGACAGGAATGTGGAGATTGTCGCGGTCGCTGCATTCCACCACCTTGTTCTGTATCGCCCAGAACAGGCGCTGACTGCTGAGGTCGGCTGTCCCGCCCGACACGGTGTCCACCGCTTCGAGATGCCAGTAGCCATACAGGTCGCCATGAGGAGTGGTCTCCAGGTCACAGCCTGTCAGACAAGCCATGATCAACAGCAAGATCAGAAAGCACCATTTCCTTTTCATACTGCAAATTTAGATAAAATGTCTGATTTATCTGTCAGATGGGATAAAGAATTTCATTTTTGAGCAATATCAACTATAAGTAGTATCAACACAGAGGGCGGATATATGATGCAGGAAATACAATCTCTCACTGAATCACGTGTACCTCGTTTATCCTTATGCTGAAATAAAAATGGAAAAATGAAGGCTGTATCGCAAAAAATTGGTATCTTCGCGCACTGCTTGCAATAGGCAATGTGACAAAACATTATTTGGATGAAGCCGAACTTGAGTCAAAAGAAGAAATCCTCCACTCCGTCATGGCTATGCAACTTATGGCCCTATCTGGTGATTGTGGTCATGGGGGTGGTGCTGGTGGTGGCAGAGTACAACTACCTCGTCCGTGTGGAAGAGCAGAATCTCTTCATGCATACCCCACTTTTTTTGAGACAGTGTATGGTGGCATCGGGAGGCCTGCTCACATGGGCAGGCACCTATCTCACCCAACTGCTCCATGTGCCCCCGTTGGGAGTCGCGGTGCTCTGTCTGTTGTGGGCACTGCTTGTCTTTCTCCTGCAGCGCACCTTCCTCATCCCAGCACACTGGATGGCAGTCACCCTGATACCTGTCGCCATGCTGCTGCTCACAGATGTATATCTGGGCTATTGGATTTATTACCTGAAACTGCGGGGTTTCTTCTTCGTCGCCACACTGGGCACATTGGGTGCTGTGCTTCTTACGTGGATCTACCGCCTGTTGCCCCGTGGCCTGCGCACCGCCTTCCTGCTCCTGACCGTCATCTGCTGCTATCCCCTGATGGGCTTCTATGCCCTGCTGGCTGCCGTCCTCATGGCCTTGGTCAGTTGGCATCTGAAAGGAGGAAAGGCATGGGCTGCCGCCGACACGCTCGTGGCACTGGTGACGATTGCTGCCGTGCCCTTGCTAGCCTACCGCTACTGCTATCATGAGACTCCCATCGAGAATATCTATTGGACGGCGCTGCCCATCTATCGGCTCCGTATGGAAAGTTTTCCTGCCTACCACATCCCCTATGCCGTCATCGTGGTGTCGCTGATGGCCATGGCGGTGTGCTACCGTGAGCAGCGGGAGAAAGCGAAGAAAGCGAGACGATGGTTGAACGTCCTGATTACTGCCGTCCTGGCAGCGGTGCTCGCTGTTTTCTGGTATAAGGACGGCAATTTCCACCGCGAGATTGCCATGCGCCACCATGCCGACATGCTCGACTGGGAAGGCGTGCTGCGCGTCGCCCGTGAGACGACCGACGAACCTACCCGTGACATGTGGCTGATGAAGAACCTCGCCCTCACCCGATTGGGCAAAATCGGCGAGGAGATGTATGACTACCCCAACGGAGCCAAGCCCGCCGCCGCTCCCTTCTCCACCCGTCTGGTGCAGTGGGACGGCAAGATGCTGTATCTCAATTACGGTATACCCAATTACTGCTATCGGTGGTGCATGGAGGACGGTGTGGAGTATGGATGGCGTGTCGACCAACTCAAACTGATGGTGAAATGCTCGCTGGTGAACTGGGAGTTATCGGCAGCTCAGAAATACATCGCCATGCTCAAGAAAACCATGTTCCACCGCAAGTGGGCGCAGCACTATGAGGAATATGTGCACAACCCTCTGCTCATCATGGAGGATGCCGAATTGCTGCCCGTGCTCCACCTTCGTCAGGACGACAACTACCTCAGCGGCGATGACGCGCTGGCAGAGCGCTTCCTCATCGAGCATTTCGCGGGAACAGAGAGCAAGGACCGCATGTTGCAGGAGCAGACCCTGCTCGCCGCTATGCAGGTGCGCAACCCCAATCTCTTCTGGTTGCGTTTCTACCAATACACCGAACTCCACAAGGATGACCGTGTGCCCACCCTCTATCAGCAGGCCGCCTGCCTGTTTGGGGGGATGGATGACAAGATCGATGCCAGCAAGATGCCTTTCGACAAACAGGTGGTAGAGAGTTGCAGGTCGTTTATGGATACTTTCAAGTCATACCGTGACCAGGGCATGGACTTAGACCGCATCAAGCCTCTGATGAAGGGAGCCTTCCAGAACACCTATTATTTCGACTATTTCTTCAACCACTATCAGGAGGAGATCTATTGAACCCTCCAGCCAACCAACGTTTTTTCACAAGCAAAAGGAGAAGAGAAGATGAGAAAGTGGATGATTGCCGCACTGGCTGTTGTGCTGCTCGTTTCGTGCAGGCAGGCCTCTGTGCCCCAAAAATATACTGAGAGCAATATGCTGCCCAAGATTTACCCCGAGTATTTCGATGTGACAGTGCCTGTCAACATGGCACCGCTGTCCTTTGAACTGCTGCTCAAGGTGGACGAAGCCGTCACCCGTTTTTCGGCCGAGGGCGACGACATCGTGTGCGGTGGTGTCAAGGCATGCCCCGGTATCGAGGAATGGAAGTCGCTGACGGCAAAAGCCAAGGGGAAGGACATCAAGGTGGAAGTGTTTGTGCGGAAAGACGGCAACTGGTTGCGCTTCATGCCTTTCTCCATCCATGTGTCGCCCGACAGCATCGATGCCTATATGAGTTACCGCCTCATCTCTCCCTCGTTCGTGGCTTATGAGGAACTGACACTCAACCAGCGCTGTCTGGAGAACTACGACGAGCGGGTGATGGTCGACAACATGCTCTGCAGCACGGAGTCGGGCGGACAGTGCGTCAACTGCCACAACTACCAGCAATACAACCCCGACCGCATGCAGTTTCATGCCCG
>CAMZHP010000344.1 GCA_947306845.1 uncultured Prevotellaceae bacterium | reverse complement strand
CCCGACCAGGTGAAGGGTGAGTTCCTCCGTGTGATGGATATCATCCAGGCCGTGTTCAAGATTTTCAACTTCGACAACTTCGAGGCTCAGATTTCCCTCCGCGACCCGAAGGATACGGAGAAATACATCGGTTCCGACGAGGTGTGGGCTGAGAGCGAGCAGGCCATCATCGACGCTTGCAAGGAGAAAGGTCTCGATGCCAAGATTGAGTATGGCGAGGCTGCTTTCTATGGACCGAAACTCGACTTCATGGTGAAGGATGCCATCGGCCGCCGCTGGCAGCTTGGCACCATCCAGGTGGACTACAACCTGCCGCAGCGATTCAAACTGGAGTATACCGCCGAGGACAACTCGAAGCAGACCCCGGTGATGGTGCACCGCGCTCCCTTCGGTTCGATGGAGCGCTTCACCGCCGTGCTCGTCGAGCATACCGCCGGTCACTTCCCACTCTGGCTCACACCCGACCAGGTGGCCATCCTCCCCATCTCTGAGAAATACAATGATTATGCCCAGGCTGTCGCCCGCTATTTCGATGAGCAGGGCGTGCGTGCCACCATCGACGACCGCAACGAGAAAATCGGCCGCAAGATCCGCGACAACGAACTGAAGCGCGTACCCTATATGGTTGTGGTAGGCGAGAAAGAGGCTGCCGAGGGACTGGTCTCCATGCGTAAGCAGGGCGGTGGCGAGCAGGCCACCATGACCATGCAGGAATTTGCCGCACGCATCAACGCCGAAGTGGCTGCCATGCTGGAGGCTACCAATATCCAACCAAAAGATTGATTTCTTATGGCAGAATCATTTGATGCAAAAAAGGTAAAAGACCTTGCCGTGAAATGGATCCGGGACTGGTTCGAGGAGAACGGTCCTGGGTGCAACGCCGTGCTGGGCGTCTCGGGCGGAAAGGACAGCAGCGTAGTGGCTGCTCTCTGTGCTGAGGCGTTGGGCAAGGACCGTGTCATCGGTGTCACCATGCCCAATGGTGTGCAGCCGGATATCAACGATAGTTTCCGACTCATCCAGCATCTGGGCATCAGGTCCTATAATGTGAACATCGGTGCCGCCTATGAGGCGCTGATGGCTGAAGTCAAGGAGAAGCTGGGCGCTCAGGGCACCGGGGTGTCGAGCCAGACTGTCATCAACATGCCGCCGCGTCTGCGAATGACGGCGCTCTATGCCGTTTCACAATCGCTGAACGGACGTGTGGCCAACACCTGCAACCTCTCTGAGGACTGGGTGGGCTACTCCACACGCTATGGTGATGCCGCAGGCGACTTCGCTCCCCTTGGCGGACTCACCGTGCAGGAGGTCATCGCCGTGGGACTGGAACTGGGCCTGCCACGTGACCTGGTGGTGAAGACTCCGTCGGACGGCCTCTGCGGAAAGACCGACGAGGACAACCTTGGCTTCACTTATGCGGTGCTCGACAAATACATCCGTACCGGTGTCTGTGAGGATCCTGCTACAAAAGCCCTCATCGACGACAAGCACAGAAAGAATCTCTTCAAGCTGAAACCCATACCATTTTTCAAGTATAGTGGTGAATAACTTTCTCTAATTGAGAGGAGTGTAGGAGTGTGGGAGTATGGGAGTGTAGACATCACTTTTGCAAATTATTAGGCTCTATTGCCGATGAGCAATCTGTACTATTGTCTAAACTCCTAATCTCCTAAACTCCTAAACTCCAAAAACTTGGGTAAATGCTTAACTTGAAAAAATAATTTTGAAAAAATTTTGCTAATTATCGGAAATATAGTAACTTTGCAGCCGCTTATCATAAAACAGTTGAATGAAGAACGACAAAAAGACCAATCAGTACCGTGTGAATGAGCAAATCCGTGTAAGGGAAGTGCGCGTTGTAGGAGACGAAGGCTCCACCGTCATGCCCACACGTCAGGCGCTCGAAATGGCCCGTCAGAAGGGTGTTGACCTTGTGGAGATCTCTCCCAATGCACAACCCCCAGTTTGTCGCTTCATCGACTACTCCAAGTTCCTCTACCAGCAGAAGAAACGTGCCAAGGAGATGAAAGCCAAGCAGGTGAGGGTTGAGGTGAAGGAAATCAGATTCGGCCCACAGACCGGCGAGAACGACTATGCTTTCAAACTCAAGCACGCCAAGGAGTTCCTCCTCGAGGGCAACAAGGTGAGGGCATACGTCTTCTTCCGCGGCCGCTCCATCCTCTTCAAGGAGCAGGGTGAGGTGCTGCTGCTTCGTTTCGCACGCGACCTGGAGGAGTTTGGTAAGGTAGAGCAGCTGCCCGCTCTAGAAGGTAAGAAGATGGCCATCATCATGGCTCCCAAGAAAGCTGGTGTCGCCAAGAAGAGCCAGCAGAAAATGGACCGTGAGCGCCGTGAGGCGGAAGCCAAAGAGGCTGCACGTCTGGAGGCTGAGGAGACTGCATCAGAGACACCCGCTGGCGGAGGCCTGTTTGCCAATGCACGTATCAGCGAGGAAGCCCTGAAAAAGCTCACAGAGACCACTGAGCCCGCTGAGACAAGCGAAGAATGAAAAGAATGAAGTGCGTAACGCCGGGTATATGCGTTGCCACTCGTAAATAATCAATTTAAAATTTTAAAAAAATGCCTAAAGTAAAAACGAACTCCGGTGCCAAGAAGAGATTCCGTTTCACCGGAACTGGTAAGATCAAGAGACATCATGCTTACCACAGTCACATTCTGACTAAGAAGACAAAGAAACAAAAACGTAATCTGGTTCACCAGGCAATTGTTGACCGTTCCAACCTCAAGCAGGTTCGCGACCTCCTTTGTCTGCGTTAATTCAATGTTTAACTCATTAAAAGAAGAAAACTATGCCAAGATCAGTTAATCATGTTGCTTCCAAAGCAAAGAGAACCAGAATACTGAAGTTGACCCGCGGCTATTTCGGTGCCCGCAAGAATGTGTGGACCGTTGCCAAGAACACTTGGGAGAAGGGCCTTACCTATGCCTACCGTGACCGCCGCAACAAGAAGCGTACCTTCCGCGCTCTGTGGATCCAGCGTATCAATGCTGCTGCCCGCCTCAATGGCATGAGCTACTCACAGCTGATGGGTGCTCTCACCAAGGCTGGTATCGAGATCAACCGCAAGGTGCTCGCCGACCTCGCCATGAACAACCCCGAGGCTTTCAAGGCCATCGTTGACAAGGTGAAGTAAAGAAACAATGACGTGAATCATCACGTCCGTCAAAAGACATAAAAGACGCCGCAAACCAGAGTTTGCGGCGTCTTTTGACTTTTGGTATGTTCTTGAAAAGTTATTGCCTGTAGGCATCCAGGTCTTCTGCCTTGAAGTTCTTGA
>CAMZHP010000343.1 GCA_947306845.1 uncultured Prevotellaceae bacterium | reverse complement strand
CGGAAACCTGAAATTTGGCTACTACTACAAACAATATCTGTTGACGGTGTGGTACATCTTTTCCAACCACGACTCCATACGCAAGTATGCCGGACAAATCAGCATTGAGTTGGCTAATGAGCCCGTTTCGCTGAAGAACCGCAACGGTCAGGATGACCCCGCCGCGCTACACGACTTCTTCCAGCCCATTGTGGACAAGATACGTGCCAATGGCTTCACCGGCATCATCTGGGTGCCGGGCACAGGATGGCAAGCCAATTATACCAGTTACGCCACCAACCCCATCGAGGGTTATAATATCGGCTATGCCGTGCACGACTACTGCGGATGGTATGGATGCAGTGACGATACCCCCAGTCCGACCAACAAAATCAACCAATTCCACAAGCAAGTTCCTGTGGTGGACACCAATCCCGTGATCATCACCGAGGTGGACTGGAGTCCGAAGAAAGAAGGCACCGGTCACTACAACGAGCACGGCGAATGGGTGGAAAGCAACTGGGGCACCTGGGCCACTGGCTCCACCTCGAAATGGGGCAAGGCCTATAAAGCCATGCTCGACCATTTCGGCAATATCTCGATGACCCTTTCCGGCACCAGTTGCCTCATTGATGTTGACCGGCTGCTGAAAGACGGTTCTGTGGTCCCTGCCTACGATGGTTATGAGGAAGCCTGCGGCAAGGCCTGCATGGACTGGTATGCCGAATATTATAAGGTTGACTGGCCCCGTGCCGACTTCAAGAACAAGTCGCTGAGCGACCAAGGCAACGGACGCTTCAAGAACCCCGTCATTTTTGCTGATTTCCCCGACCCTGACGTCATCCGCGTGGGAGACACCTACTATATGGTGACAACGACGATGCACCATTTCCCCGGAGCCACCATCGTGAAGTCGAAAGACCTGGTGAACTGGGAGTACTGCGCCCAGCCTCTTGCCCAACTGGCCACCACAGACCGTTACAATCTGCAGAACGGTCAAAACGCCTATGCCGCCGGCATGTGGGCATGTTCGATGAAATACCATAACGGGAAGTTCTATCTGCTCATCAACGGCAACGATACCGGCGGATGGCTGCTCACCGCCACCGACCCCGAGGGCAAATGGGAACAGAAGTCGATCTCGCGCATCTACTACGACCCCGGCATGCTGTTCGACAACGGCAAGGTGTATGTGGCCTGCGGCATCGGCAATATCCAGATGTGTGAGCTCGACGAAGACTTCAACTTCATCCAGGAAAAACGCATCATCAGCGACAAAGACGGTCTGGAGGGCAGCCATGTGTATAAAATTGGCGACTACTACTATATCTACGCCACCTATGGCGGTTGGCCGTCAGGCCAAGCTGTCTTCCGCTCCAAAAACATTTTCGGTCCCTACGAAGAGAAGATGCTGGTGGAAAAAACCATCAACGGCAAACCCAATACCGTCCATCAGGGAGCTCTGTTTGACACGCCCAGCGGTGAGTGGTGGACCATCATGCAGGAAGATCTCGGTGCCCTGGGCCGCATGCCCAACCTCCAGCCCGTGAAATGGCAGGACGGATGGCCCATCGTAGGCAACAACGGCGTGCCTTATGCGACCTACACCAAACCCGCCGTTGGAGCGAGTTACCCCCGAACAGGCATGCCCACCAACGACAATTTCCGCTCCTATCCTCTCGGTCAGCAATGGGAGTGGAACCACAACCCCAACAACGGCGCATGGTCGCTGTTTGAGCGCCAGGGATGGCTGCGGCTCAAGACCGGCGACAAAGCCAGCCGCCTGACCCAGGCCCGCAACATGCTCACCCAGCGCATCTTCGCCTTCACCGACCGTGCCTCGGCAGGAACCGTCCGCATAGACGTGAGCCAACTGTCAGAGGGCGACCGTGCTGGCATCTGCATCTTCCAGGATCCCTATGCCATGATAGCCGCCGAGAAGAAAAACGGACAGTATCAGCTGGTGTGGCAGGAAGGCACGCTGAACGACGGAGAGCCCTCCAGTAAGAGAAAAACCCTTTCTCTCGGAGAGCTGACCGACGGCATCATCTATCTGCGCGCCACGGTGAGCTACAGCACCAGCAAGACACAGTTCTATTACTCCACCGACAACCAGACTTATGAGAAACTGGGAAATCAGACCTCCCTCGGCTTCAACCTCTCCGTCTTTGTGGGAGCCCGCTTTGGCCTCTTCTGCTACGCCACACAAGACAACAGCGAGGGATATGCCGATTTTGACTGGTTCTCCACCGAGTCAGACTTCGATGAGATCATGTTCTATCCCGAGAACTTCGAGGGGTTCAGCGAAGACATGCTCACCGCCGTAGAACTCAAGCTCCAGGACGTAAGCGATGAAGTGATGGTGGGCAACAGCGGTCAACTTCAGATAGAAGCCACTTACCGCGACGGTCATACGGACAATGTCGCCGCCCAATGCAAGTTTGAGGTCGATGCCAGCGATGTGATAGAGGTCAAGAACGGTCAGATACGCGGTCTGAGCGAGGGAACGGCCACTGTTGGCGTCACCTATACCGACCCTATGGGCAACGAGCTGACAGGCTCGTTCAACGTCCGCTCCACTTTCTTCCCGTTTGGCGCACAATACATCAACACCTCCCTGTTTGCCCAAGGCACCTACAACGAGAAGACCCGCGCCTTCCGTCCCGGACAATGGGGACAGATGGGCTGGGAATATCCCAACGGAGCTGATATGTCGGCCTACAAATATTTGGTTATCAAGCTGAAACAGGCGCAGACCTGCGGTGCTCACCTGAATATCTTCACGACAGGCAGCATCTGGGGCGAGAATTACGCCTCTCCCGATTTTGGTTCGAAGAAACAGATCGTGATCAACCTGAAGACAGCCAAATACACCTCAGACAGCCGAAAGGGACAGGCTCTTGACACCAAGAACATCCGCATTGTGGACTTCTGGGGCAATGGTAACGGAACCATCGTCGTGGATGACATGTATCTGACCAACAATGAAGACTATTCGCCGATGTCCACCTCCATTGATGAAGTGACGGTCGCCAGTGCAAAATCGGTGAATGTGCATACTCTCTCAGGCCAACTCATCCGTCGCGGTGTCAGCCCACAGCAGGCCATCCAAGGTTTGCCACGCGGCATCTACATCGTCGGAGGCAAGAAAATGGTGGTCAGATAAAGCAAAGGCCGTCTGCCTTTCTTCCCATCATGGGCAGGAAGGCGGACGGTCTCATTGATGTGATTCAATGGATGAGCAACGCCTCTTTCATAGAAAAAGAATAAAGTCAAGCACTTGAGCATCAAGTACTTGACTTACAAATTTAAGTCGGGGCGACAGGATTCGAACCTGCGACCG
>CAMZHP010000342.1 GCA_947306845.1 uncultured Prevotellaceae bacterium | reverse complement strand
CTCTTTTTTTGCCACCCTCATTTCTTAAGCGCAGCGAATGCAAAAGTACAACCAATTATTGGAACCACCAAATTTTGGAAGACATTTTTTCATTATTAATGGAAATTTTTCTTCTTTCTTGACACAATCTCCCTTAATAATGAGTTTTCAAGGTACACAATCAAGTTTATTGCGTGTTTTTATCCTCAATAATGACCCGTATGCCATCCATCAGATGGTTATATCCCACCATCAGGCTGTCAATGGCTTCATCCACATCAATAGAACTCAGTTCAATTTTGTCACCTTCCAATTGTTTGTAGAATATCACCATTCTTTCCTTCCCATCCACAGTACACT
Source organism: uncultured Prevotellaceae bacterium (assembly GCA_947306845.1). Next base: position 3,024 of record CAMZHP010000342.1, on the reverse strand, counting down.
TGGCCATATATGCAAGCCTATTGTTTTTCCCGCTGGGATAAGCGAGGTTGGCGAATGCTTTGCTGTCTCCCAACTGCACACGAAGAGCCTGAGCCAATGCGTAAGCAGAGTCAGGATTCTCATCCAGCAATTTGAGCAAATTACCCCTATGGCCCATGAGTTGGATGGCATTCTGATCGAGTTGTGACATAGGACAGAATGCGGAATCGATGGTCACCTCACCTGTGATTTTCACTTCCCGGTCAAAGAAATTGTTGTCTATATATGATTCTATTTTCTTTTTATCGGAGTTGCAGGCAGTCATCAAGACCACGACAAGCAACAAAAATAATTTCCTCATCATTGATTTCTAATATATAAATAAGGTAATAGATGATTCATCTGTCAAATCAGCTGCGAAATTACGAAAAAAAACTGAAAGCGTCCTTATGCAGAGTTTTTATTCTTCAAAGAAATAGTGAAAATGCTACTCAACAAAACTCTCTGAGAAATAGAATTCCCTCAGAGGTTTAATGACCGGATTTCCTTTGAGAGTGACGTTCTCCTTCATTTTGATGTCTGCAGATGATGCTCCGATTCCTATGGTGAAAGTTCCAGGGCAGATGTTCCATTGTCGCTTCTCCTGATGGCTGTAGAAACCAAATTGCTCGGTATACAGTTTTACCTTTATCTTTTTGGTCTGGCCGGGCTGGAGTGCCACTCTGGCAAATCCTTGCAGTTGGATGGGCCTGATTTGCTGCGACTTTGCTGTAGGTGAGATATAAATCTGAGCAATTTCATCGGCGGCGAAATCCCCTGTATTCTTCACTTCAAAGGAAAGATTAACGCACATATCTTCTGTCGAAGCCACCTCATCCACTTGAAGGTTTTTATACTCAAATGAGGTGTAACTCAATCCGTAACCAAAAGGCCACTGAATCAGCGAATCCTGAGCAGCAGAATAATTATAGCAAATAGGTTCATTGATTTCCGTGTTGGGGTAGCTAACTGAGAGTTTGGCGGATGGAGATACTTTTCCATAGAGGATGTCAGCCACGGCATTTCCACCTTCTTCACCAGGATACCATGCCTGGATGACAGCCGCGCATCGCTCGGCAATGCCAGAGATGACCTGCGCGCGCCCGCCGAAGACCACCAACACAACAGGCTTTCCTGTTTTGATCAGTTCCTCAACAAATTGTTCCTGTTTTCCCGGCAAGCGTAGTCCCTGTCGGTCTCGGTTTTCTCCACACAGCATCACATTCTCTCCCACGGCAGCGACAATCACATCACACTCCTTTGCCATTCTGAGCGCTTCCTGCTTATCTGCCTTCTCGCCAGAATCCACCTTCCTGTGCAGGATTTCATACTCCCAGGCACGCTCATCACCGCTGACAGTAAATTTCGTCTCTATCTCTTCCGTCCAGTCACAACCACGGGAATACATCACATTTACGCCTTCTGGTCGACGCGATTCCATACCTTCAAGGAGTTTGATGACATGAGGATGATCAAGGTCTTCGGTAATTTTTTTCCAAAAATACGTCATGGCAGGGAAAGAATAATCTCCGCACATGGCCCACATGGAATTGGCATTGGGTCCAGTCACCAAGATATTCTTGACATTCCTCAGCGGCAGGACGCCGTTGTTCTCCAACAAAACGACAGATTGCGTGGCGATATCATAAGCAGTCTTTCTCTCCTCAGGAGTATCCAACACTATTTTTCCCTTGCTGTAGAGATAAGGCTCCTCATCAAAAAGGCCAGCACGGAACTTATGCCTCAACACGTTCTTTACAGCCCTTTCCAGAACCTCCGGCTTCACCAATCCCTGGTCGATGGCCTCCTGCAAATGCTGGTAGTTGGTTCCTCTCGGGAAGTCCACATCATTGCCTCCGTTGATGGCAGCTGCTGCCTTCTGCACCTCGTTTTCCAATCCTGGCAATTGGTCGATGGCAGTATAGTCGCTGACCACCATTCCGTCGAAGCCAACATAATCTCTGAGGATGTCCTGAAGTATCTCGCTATTTGCCACGCAATTGGTGCCATGCACGGCATGGTAACCTGGCATGACCACCTTGCTCCCCGCGAGCCGTATCATCGCCTCATGCGGAAGAAGGATTTCCTCGATCAGCTCTTTCTCATCGGCATCACCGCCGCCACCATAGCCAAGATAATGCTTGGAGCAAGCACCCACCCCTTTTCTAAGGTCGCCTTGCTGCAATCCCTTGACAAAAGCTGTTCCCATCACCGCCGACAGGTAGGCATCCTCGCCGTACGATTCCTCCAACCTGTTGAAACTTGGTGTGCGGCATACGTCCACCATCGGCGAGAGTGAGAGCACTCCTCCCATTTTTCGCATGGCAATGCCCGTCTGCTTGGTCTTCAGTTCAGCCAGCTCAGGATTGAAAGAGCATGCTTGCCCGATTTGCTGAGGATAGATGGTAGCTCCGTGTGTATTGACACCCGACAGCACTTCCTCATGAAAAAGGGCCGGAATGCCATTGGGAGTGTTGTGCATCAGCCAATCCTGCATGGCTGCCACGCGGTCACGCAACACTTCTGGCTCGACAGGTTTCTGACTAGCATACTGTGAGAAATGACCTATACCATTGGGTATCAATTTCTTGCATTTGACAGTATCCAACTCTCCCTGTTCATTGAAAAACTCGTCCATATACCCGCTTCTCAACTGGGCGATACGCTCCTCTTGCGACATTCTGTCGTAGAGTTCGTTGATTTGTTCTTCCATACCAGCGGAGCCGCACCCCACCAGCAGTGCTGTCGTGCACAACATTGCCATTTTCTTCATAGACATTTAATTACAAATTATGTGCAAATTTATAAAAAAAATCTGATGATATGTCCATCCGACCAACAAAAACATGATCAATACCCAAAAACGTCACCCAACACATTGGGAAAAAGAGAAAAGACAGACGATGCGAATGCAGCTACCACAGACGTATCTGTTCAGCGAATAGTATCAAGGAGTGCCCTGACGGGCAGAAATGATAAAAAAATGAATAAAAAAATGGTAAAAAA
>CAMZHP010000341.1 GCA_947306845.1 uncultured Prevotellaceae bacterium | reverse complement strand
AATACTTTCATTTTATCATAAATTTAATAAATTCTCAAACATTCTGACAAGATTTCCTTGTATATTCTGTCAAAATGATGTATCTTTGCACTATGGCAGCGAATTGAGACTGTGGGTATAGCAGACAAGGGTGCAAAAAGATAATATTTCAAGCACATAAGCACATTATATATTATGAACATCAGAATAAACGAACTTGTTGACAGCCGCGACACTGTCAATAAATGGATGGAACGATTCGGAGTGAGATTCGGGGTATACAAGAATGGGGTTTTCAATGAGCAGTTGTTTCCTTTTGACTCCATCCCACGGATTATCTCCAGCAGTGACTGGGCCTACTTGGAGAAAGGACTCAGGCAACGTGTGACGGCGCTGAACATGTTCCTGTGGGACATCTACCACGACAAACGCATCATCAAGGACGGTGTCGTGCCCGAAGAGTTCGTCTATTCCTCGAAGGGCTATATGCCGGAGTGTGAGGGCATCAGTCCGACAGGTGAGGTCTATGCCCACATCGCAGGTATTGACCTCGTGGAAGGAAAGGACGGGAAATGGTATGTGCTGGAGGACAACCTGCGCATACCCTCCGGTGCCAGTTATCCGATGATAGCGCGTGAGATCACCCGCAAGGTGTCGCCACAGACCTTCACCCAGAACGCCGTGGCCGAGAACCGCAACTATGCGAAACTGCTCTCCACGATGATGGAGGAGATGAACAACGGCAGGGGCATCTCAGTCATCCTGACACCGGGCCGCTACAACTCCGCCTACTTCGAGCACAGTTATTTCGCAGAGAAGACAGGTGCCATGCTGGCTTATCCCGGCGACCTCTTCGTCGAGGACAACAAGGTGTACTATGCGGGCATTTACAAGGAAAAGATACGTGTGGGTTGCGTCTACCGCCGTGTGAGTGATGAATACATGGACCCGATGCTTTTCGAAGCCTCATCGCTGATGGGCATCCCCAATGTGATGCAGGCTTACAAGGCGGGCAATGTGGCGCTTATCAATGCCATAGGAAATGGCGTGGCGGATGACAAGGGCATTTATTACTTCGTGCCGAAGATGGTGGAATACTATCTCGGCGAACAGTCCATCCTGCAAAACGCCCCCACCTATCTGCCCTATTTCAAGGAAGACTACGACCATGTGCTGGCGAACATCCAAAACCTGGTCATCAAGGATGTCAGCGAGGCCGGCGGTTATGGCGTGGTGTTCGGCAAAGACCTGTCGAAAGAGAAATTGGAAGAACTGAAAGCCCTCATCATCGAGCAACCGCGACGCTGGATAGCGCAGGAGGTCATCGACTTCAAGGATTTGGAAATCCTGGAGGACGACACACCGGTGGAACGCAAGGCCGACCTCAGGGCCTTCGTGGTCACGGGAAAAGAGACCAAGGTGTGGCCGAGCGGACTGACACGATTCTCACGGAATCCGGACTCATTCGTGGTCAACTCCTCGCAGAGAGGAGGATTCAAGGACACCTGGGTCATGGAGGAATGACGGAAAAGACAAAGATTTTTTTACGAAAGGAAATGAAATATGGCTAAGAACACTATCATATCAGCCACGAAGGCCAACAGCCTCTATTGGTTGGGGAGATACGAGGAGCGGGTATATATCACCCTGCACCTTTTGAGAAAGTGCCATGACAAGATGATCGACGGGGAACTGGAGGATTACTGGCCCATCTGGCAGAAGCTGGACACGGCAGGAGTCTATAAGACCAACGAGGAGTTCACACTCGGCATCATGTATGACGACACCAATCCCTCCACGGTGATTGCAGCCCAGACGAAGGCCATGGACAACGCCATCCTCCTCAGAGAGGACATCATGTCGGAGACACTCAGTTATCTGGAAATGAGTCTGGCGCTGATCAGGGAATGCCGCGAAAAGCAGGAGAAGAACGTCATCTGCCTGCAGCCGGTCATCGATTGGTCGCTGGCTTTCTGGGGGTCGGCAGAGCAGCGGGTGCAAAACCACAAGGCACTCTACATCATGATGATAGGCCGCAACATAGAGAACATGGACATGCTGTTGCGCTTCGACTACGGCTTCGAACGGGTGGCGTTGGCGTACGACTCTGTGAGACACTGGGTTCACCAGTTGCCCGATCTCGCCGACGAAAACATCGAGGAACAACTCGACAGTCTCATCGTCCAGGAGCGTTTCAATCTCAATGACGTGGAGTACAAATACAAATTGCTGAAGTTTATCAATCAACTGGTGAGGGTGTGAAACGATATTTGTACAACTACCAGACCGTCGTCGAGTTCTCCGAGCCAGTGCCCATCCATGCCGTCATGCTGCGCTGCCAGCCTGTCAGCAATGCCTGCCAGACGGTGGAGCAGGAGCATCTGGTGGTGTCGCCCGACTACTGGCTGCAGACCGGGCACGACGCGTTCTACAACCGCATCCTCTTCGGCGGAGCCACTGAGCCCCACAAGACTTTCGCCTATGTGAGCACGGGTATTGTGGCGACGGACACCTATAAGGTCAAGTACCGTGGCGAGAACCTGTTCCTGTTCAAGCAACCAACTATGCTGACCACTGTCAGGGAACCGTTGCTGCCGACACCTGAAAACGTCATGGATGCCGCCCGCGCCATCTGCGAGTGGCTAAGCGAGAACATCGCCTATCAGTCGCAATGCACCGATGTCGAGACCACAGCAGCCGAGGTGCTGGAGCGGAAGAAAGGTGTTTGCCAAGATTTCGCACATCTCATGATCGCCCTCTGCCGGCAACGCGGCATACCCGCGCGCTACGTCAACGGATTCCTTGTGGGCGAGGGCGAGACCCATGCCTGGGTGGAGGTCTTCGACGGCTACGGCTGGGTGGGCTTCGACCCCACGCACAACCGGCGCATCAGCGACGGCTATGTCAAACTGGCGCATGGACGGGATGTTCACGACTGTCCCGTCAGCCGCGGACTCTACACCGGACAGGCCACCCAGAAAACAACAATCCACGTTACACTGCAAGAGATATGATCAAGACAATAGTTTCCACGGAACTCCCCATCGACGAGCAGTTCCGCATCCGAAAGAATGTCATCCAGCATGGGAAAAAAAACGGCCTGCGCTTCTGTGTGGTGACAGGCACCCACGGCGACGAACTGGAGGGACAAATGGTATGTTATGAACTGGCCCGTATCGCTACGGAAAGCATCAGCGAACTCAATGGCACCCTCGAAATCTATCCCGCGCTTAATCCGCTGGGCATCGACACCATCCAACGCGGCATTCCCAACTTCGACCTCGACATGAACCGCATCTTCCCCGGCGACCCGCAGGGCACGATGGCGGAACAGACGGCCCATGCCATCATCGAGGACATCAGAGGGGCAGACATGGTCATCGACATCCACTCCAGCAA
>CAMZHP010000340.1 GCA_947306845.1 uncultured Prevotellaceae bacterium | reverse complement strand
TTTCAACGTGTCACCCCACTTCAAAAGTCTGAAAGAGATTGGGGGACAGGCATTATATGCAGTCACTTTCCCCGATGAAAACCTTCCCTATACTTACAATGGAGAAACCTATTACAGGGCAGTAAAGCTGTTTCATGTCTTCCCGAGTTTGAAACGGATTGCACCAAACGCATTTGAGGGCACCAATCTTCAAGCTTTCATCGTAGAAGAAGGAAGCCCCTGCTTTCGCATCCATCCTGACCTCCAGTATAGCAAAATGCTGTTCAGCAAAGACGGTTCGAGCCTTGTGGTCACACTTCCGCAGTCTTATACCACATCCATGTATGGCACATCTTGGTATTCCTTGACATTAGGAGATGATGACATTTACAGAGAGTATTTTACTGACAACTTAGTGAAGCTGGAACCTGGCAGCATTCACAGTCTTCAGCATGAGACGTTCAACGTCATCATCCCTAACACCGTCATTGAGATGAAAGATGCATTCACGAACTGCGAACGACTGAACAACTTGACTTGCCTCGCTGTGGTGCCGCCCGACATTACCGATGCTACCTTCAACGACAAGATATTTAAAGAAAGACAGCCAACCCTCTACGTGCCACAAGGTACTGCCGAACTCTATCGCAACGCACCTGGCTGGCGGCGATTCTTCATCAAGGATAACCAGAAGTATGAGCCTGTGCCCGACCAAGGCCGCGAATATTACATGGTGATGCACCGTGGAGACAAGAGTACCAGCATTCCCCTGAGCCAAGTGAGCGACATACGCATCGCGCAGGATGGAGAGCAAAACGAAGTGGTGGTGAGGTTGAATGGCCGCGATGACCTCACCTCAAATGTGGCGCTGGTGGACAGCATCACGTGGATAAACGGCTTTGTCTATGAGAATGCTGAGGTGTTCGAACTCAACGACTCGATACTCACTGCCGAAGCGCAGAAATGCTCGGTGACCTTTGACCCAACTACCATCAGCAGCGACCTGCAACTGTGCATCCGCAACGCGGTGCTGACACCCGATGTCATCGAGGGTGTTACACGCGGCATCGGCATTGATATCAGCCTCTCCAACAACGTGCATGAACTGAGTGGCACGGCAAAGATTGTGGTTCCCTACAGCATTGGAGAGAATGAGAAGGTTCATGCCGCCTACTTCAATGAAGAAACAGGCGAATGGGAGCCTGTGCTGGCAAGCTACGACGAAGAGCAGGATGCCGTAGTCATCATAACCGACCACCTGTCGTATTTCTCCGTGTTCTCCACGGTTAACAACGACACCTGGCGCACCATGATTGACATGGATTATGACATGACTCCTGGCGCGTATGACTTGACGGGAATGCTCGAGGTGTTGTACAAAATAGTCTCGAACAAAGACCCGGAGGAGGGTGCCGTGCAGGCTTGGCGCGACGACTACAACTTCTGGCAAAGCGTCGGCATTGATGGTGGACACAACCTGCTCAGTTCGCTGGGCTTCTCCACAGAAGGTATCGGAGAACTGACCAACATAGTGGGCTATCTGGGTACTTACGCCACGATCCTCGATTGCGCCAATGCTTCCATTCAAGGCGACGACATCGGTGTGGCCTCCAATTCATTGAAAGCCATCCTCAGCATCACGAGCGCACAAGCGTCATCCGTCATTGGCTCCAGCGTCATGTCTGCATCGATGGGATTAAGCGCATTCATTGGTGTGGCGCTGGAAAAACTGGGCACAAAAGTGCAGAAATCCATCAAGGATCTGCTTCGCAAGGCATACAACCTCTACTATAGCGAACAAGGACGAGCCCTGGTGGGACCGCAGTATGGTTCGAAATACCGCAACACAGAAGAGTGGTTCAACTACTTCTATCCTGCGTTCAACAAGCACGGTATGACAAAGGAAAGGCTTGATGCATACATCGAACAGTCGGTGCGCCGCTATTGCGAGGCCTACTGGGAAGAACCTACCGATGTGTTCACCATGTGTATGGCTGAGGCCGACTCACGTTCGATGACCTCCTACCAATATCCGTATGAGTCAATTCAGAAGCAGATAACTGAAGAATATTTCGCCGAACTGATGAACGGAGAGTTGGTCAGCGTGTTCGAGGCCATCAAAAACAAAATTGCCGCCAAAGCTGCCAGGGAGTACAGCCAAAGGGTGAAGAAATATTCTGAATGGATGAACTCGTATCTGGGACTGAAAATCATCGATTCGTCGTGCGAGGACGGTGAGACATCGCAGTATGCCGGGTGGACTATTCGCTACAGTGAAATACCCGACAGCATCAAAGATCCTCAAAACTGGCAGAAGACCATTGGCAAGGATGGAACAGCCAAAATGGGTGCCTTCACCCGCTATTCACTCATCAGACACAAGATAAAGAGTCAACTGACACTGATAGACGATGAAGGAACGGAACGTGCCACTTACGACTTCGAGGTTCCTGGTGGCACAGGTCTGCAGGTGGTCACAATCGACCTTGATACGGGTGGCCAGGCAATCGAGGGACAAGGCAAGAACTACAACATCAAGATGGATCCCGATTCTGTTGAGCTCCCTATATACAAAATGTATGGCATGGGCGTCGTGTCATGCTGGGGTCCAGATCCAGAACTTATTGATGATATCGTAACGGAAGTGGAAGGGCAAAAGTATGGCGCCTTCTTCGAAGATTGGTATCAAGACATCGTGGATGCTTTCAAGGCCAACGATGGTGTAGTGCCCTCGCTCACTGGCGACATTAAGAGCAACATCGCCGGACTGACCATGACTGGCACCTTCGACACTGGGACTAATACTGGTAGTGGCACTTTCAAACTGAACACTTCTTATCACAATGTGCTGGCGACCATAGAAGATTTGATACACTTCTATGCAGATATGGCCAATTGGTCTGATGGAAATATAACCTTGCTGTGGAACGAATTGCTGGAGGGTGACATCCACCATCAAGCGGAGGGAACATTCACAGTCAATCGTGTCAAAGACAAGTATGTCTACCAATTCAAAGGAAAGGGGACCTATCATCTGGAAGGCACCGTATATACGGAGGTGAAGAATCCTGGCTGGTACACGAAAATAACAGCGGAGACGGATTGTCCAGTAACGTGGGTGGGTCCCACAGAGGTAATGACCGATGATTTCAGGCAAGACGGAAATGTCAACATCGAATACCGATTGGAGGTTCAACCATAGGTCTCTGTTGGCATTGCATCCAAAAAAGCGGGTGGAGCAAAATTCTCTACCCGCTTTATGTTTAAAAAGAAATACTTATTTGGTTCTACTCCCTTTTTTTTGTATCTTTGCAAACGTAAAAACCAAGAACATGCAAAACGACAAGACAACAAGACAAATTAGTATCATTGCCGCTGTGGCAAGCAACCGCGCCATCGGATGGAAGAACAAACTGCTCTACTGGCTGC
>CAMZHP010000339.1 GCA_947306845.1 uncultured Prevotellaceae bacterium | reverse complement strand
GAGGAACTATGCGATGCCTTGGGGATATAGTGCCTAAATCTGAGGTTTCTTTAATTAAGGATTATGGATTATGATTACATCTGCGAGGATGGTGGAGCATGTCATTGCATATTATTTCACAGCATATTATATCACATTTTGTGAAAGTGTATAATGGTATGCCACAGTGGACGTGATGATCACGTCCCTAAATCATTTATTGGGAAATGCCTTTTGTAGGCGTTTGTATTCTTTTTTTGTTATCCGCATGAATGAACCATGCTGGGGTCCGGTCACTCCAACGATGTCTGTGGGAGAGTTGAAGTTTCTTAAATATTTGTCAGCTTTGCAGATGCGGTAATGCTTGGGGTTGGAGGAATATTCAATGTAGGCTACGCACCATCCGTCGTCACCGATGAGCTGGAATGCCGATGAGCCCTCGCATTTTTTCCTTCCCTCGAAGTTGACATAGTCATCCTCTACAGGTTCACCCCACGGTCCGGTCAGATGGTCTGCCGTAGCTGTATAGATACCTGGTTTACCCCCCTCTTTTTTGATGAGCATATGGTATTTCCCGTCAGACTTCAGGTAGTTGATGTCTGCATCGATGGTGGCATACCCCCAGTCAAACAGTAAACGGGGTTTGGTGAGTTTGGTGAAACTCTCATCGGCGTAGGAGTAATACATCCTATCATATTGTTCTTCAGAACGGTTAAGAAGTGAATAGTAAATCATATATCCACCTTTTTTCCCATCTTCCCATCTGTAATCGGGATCCCAGAAAATCTGAGGCGCCCATACACGGTTGATAGTGCTGTAGTCACGGTATGGGTCAGGAGAGTTGGAGTCGCAGAAGATAGAGGCTCCTTTACGGAAATCGAAAGTCACCGACTCCCATGTGATCATATCCCTGCTTCTGAGCAGGTCAATGCCGTAGTTGTTCCACTCCTTTGACTTGCGGACACACATATCGGTCGTCACCATCAGGAAACCCTTCCCGTTGTGTGCTCGTGTGATGTAGGCATCGCGAGTGCCACCCTCGATACGGGCATGCTCCTCAGGGTCGAAAATGGCATTTCCATTATTGAGGTCCTCAAAGTGGTATCCGTCGCGGCTGAGTGCGTAAGCCGTATATTCTCCCCTGTCACTCATGTGGCAGTAGAGATACCCGTAAGTACCTTTTTGAAGGTTTTGGGCAGACGCTGTGAGTGAAAGCAGAACGATGGCGGTTGATAATAGACTTTTTCTCATGTTTTTATAGTTTGTTGTCAGAAATTGTTGAAAGCTATTCTGATGGCATGCCTGATGCATCCAAGAAAGCCTTGACACGCAACTCATACTCTTTGGGATAATCCCTGAAAGAGTGGGCATGGTCGGTACCTTTGGTTATCCAGAGCGATTTCGGCTGACTCTTGGCTTCATAGAGGGGATGCACCATCCAGGAGGGCACAAAGTCATCGTTGTCGCCATGGATGAACAGCATCGGTTTTTTACACCGCTTCACCATCTCGACAGAGGATGCCTCTTTGAAAGACCATCCATACCGCAGTTTGCACAAAAGGCTGGTGCTGTGCAGCAGAGGAAAGTCAGGCAAGCCATATCTGCCTTTGAGTTCGTGGCTGAGTTCATCCCATACGCTGGTGTAGCCACAGTCTTCGATAAAACACTTGATCTGAGGGATGCTTTCTTTTCCGGAGATATTCATAGTGGTAGCTGCCCCCATTGACACTCCTTGCAAGACAATTTTTGCCGAGTCGCTGTCGCAGAAGAGGCTGGTGACGGTCGGTATCCACTCTAGGATATCATCGGCATCTTTCCATCCCATCTGAACCTCTTCGCCGTCGCTCTGTCCATGGCCATGCAGTTCGGGCATGAAGATGTTGAGGTGCAGGCTGTCGCGGAACATGCGTGCAATCTTCATGGAAGAATATACGTTGCAAGTATAGCCATGGATGATTACAATTGTTCTCGTCGTGCTGTCGGAGGCTGCAGCGTAAACTGCATGAAGATGGCGTCCGTCGTGGGTGGTCATGGTGGTGTCACGCATGACGCCGCATCTTTTCAGACTGTCAGACCATTCGAGCACATCTGGTGCCTCTTCAGCTAGGATGTCCCGACGCGATGCCAAGCCTTTCCCACTGAGGTCGCCAAGCGCTATATTATGCATGTAGAAACTGGCAAAGACCAACAGCAGCAGCAACAAGGCTATTATTACTGCTGCTGAATTGGTCAGCCATTTGACAAACCTGCGGGAAGACATATCGTCAAACCTTCTTGCGAAGTTCTGCCAGGGAAGCCTGCAGAGCGGCTATCTTCTCCAGGGAATCGCTTCTCTTCTTGCGCTCAAGTGCAACAACGGCTTCAGGGGCATTGGCCACGAAACGTTCGTTGGATAGTTTTTTCTCCACACCGGCGAGGAATCCCTCCAGGTGTTTCAGTTGTGCCTCTTGCTTCTCAATCTCAGCAGTCACGTCAATCAGAGAACCAAGTGGAACGGCGAACTCATCGGTGCCAACCATGAACTGAGCTGCATCAGCAGCCTTGCTGTCGGTTACCTCAAATGATTTCAAGTTAGCCATCTTGCAGATAACGTCACGATAGGCTTCATAGCTGGTGGTACTCACCACTTGCAAATCAACTTGCTCCTTTTGGGCTATAACACGCTGGTTGCGCACCATGCGTACGCCTGTGACCACTTGCTTGATTTTTTCAATAGCATTGATAATGGCCTCGTCGGTCGGGAGAGGTGCCTCAACGGAAAGCCTCTCCACCATGATGCTTGCCCCATCTGGCCGTTCGCAAAGGTGTTGCCACAGCTCTTCAGTGATGAAGGGCATGAACGGATGCAGCATCTTTAGAAGGGTGTCGAAATAACTGAGTGTCTTCTCCATCGTGGTGCGGTCCATGGGTGAACCGTATGCAGGTTTCACCATCTCAAGATACCAACTGGAGAATTCGTCCCAGAAAAGGCGGTAGACAGCCATGAGGGCCTCTGAGATGCGGTATTTGCCAAACAGGTCATCGAGTTCGGCATTGGTCTGTCGGAGTTTTGCCTCAAACCATTCCGTGGCGATGCGGCACTCTGCAGGCTGTTCGATGTCAGCCACTTCCAGTCCCTTCACCAGTCGGAAGGCATTCCATATCTTGTTGTTGAAATTGCGTCCCTGCTCGCATAAGGCCTCATCGAAAAGGATATCGTTTCCAGCAGGTGCCGAGAGCATCATGCCCATGCGCACACCGTCAGCACCATATTTGTCAATGAGCTCGATGGGGTCAGGGGAGTTGCCAAGGCTCTTGGACATCTTCCGACCGAGTTTGTCGCGCACGATACCTGTGAAATACACATTCTTGAAGGGGTATTTGCCTTGGTATTCCTCACCAGCCATGATCATGCGGGCCACCCAGAAGAAGATGATGTCGGGGGCGGTGATGA
>CAMZHP010000338.1 GCA_947306845.1 uncultured Prevotellaceae bacterium | reverse complement strand
ATAATTAGTTTTTCTTCCAAAGCCGGCTCATATCCTCGAGCGTCTTGCCCTTGGTCTCGGGCACCAACCGCCATACGAAAATAGCAGCTATCACGCATATGATGCCATAGAGCCCATAGGTGAACCAATGACCGAAATCATCACCCTCTGTGAGGTGCATGTTAAACATGGGCACGAAGGTTGAGCTGACTATAAAATTGAAAATCCACTGGAAAGCCACAGCGATGGCCACTGCAGCTCCGCGAATAGTGTTGGGGAAGATCTCAGCAATGAGCACCCAGCAGATGGGTCCCCACGAGAACATGAACGAAGCAGAGTAAACCATGATGGAGATTGCAGTGACCATCTCCATACCAGCGTGTCCGAATGTCAAGGCCACACCGAATGCACCAATAGCCATGCCAAGAGAGCCATAAATGAGGAGTGGCTTGCGACCCCATTTCTCCACTGTAAAGATGGCAACCAACGTGAAGAGAATATTAATGACGCCCATGAATACAGTGACCACCATCGGGTTCTCCATGCCCATGTCACCGAAGATGCGCGGAGCATAGTAGAGTACGGCATTGATACCCACAGCCTGTTGGAACACACTGAGCATGATGCCCACAAAGATGCAAAGAGCACCGTATGTCATGAGTTTCTCAGTCTTCACTGTGAGGGTATCCTTGATATCCTGCAGGATTTGTGCAGCCTTCGAGGAGCCATTGATTTTCGAGAGTACATTGAGTGCCTTCTGGTCCTGCCCTATTGACACCAAATAGCGCGGTGTCTCGGGCACGAAACAGATGAGCAAGGCAAAGAGGCCAGCAGGAACAGCCTCAGAACCGAACATATAGCGCCATCCTGTAGTGACAGTCCACTGAGCAGCTGGATTAATGGCAGCCAATCCCTTGCCCATCTCCTCGACGAGAGGCTGGATGTGATCGCCCAGGATGAAGAAATTGACGAAATAGACCACCAGCTGGCCGAAGATAATGGCAAACTGGTTCCAACTGACGAGCATACCCCGGATATTGGACGGTGCCACCTCACCAATATACATTGGGCAGATAGCAGAAGCCAGTCCGACACCGACTCCGCCTATGACACGATAGAAGTTGAACATCAGCAGCAGCGAGTAAGTCGCCTTTCCATGCTCAAAGAACAAGAATTCGGGATTCATGGATCCAAGCGCTGAGATGAAAAACAGCAAGCCTGCAACGATGAGCGACTTCTTGCGCCCGAGATTGGTGGCCAAAAGTCCGGACAATGCAGAACCGATGATGCACCCAATCAATGCGGAAGCCGATGTAAATCCATGCCATCCGTCAGTGTACTGGAAATCCTGTGCATCCTTGAAAAATGCCTGAAGTCCTTTCTCTGCTCCAGAGATGACCGCCGTGTCATAGCCGAAAAGCAAACCACCGAGCACGGCTACAAGCACGATGGAGAACAGATAGGTTTTGCTACCTTGATTTTGGGTATTCATAACAATTAAGATTGAATAATATGAGTTAGTTAGTTCTATTTCACCATGACGACAAGCACCTTTGAGGTATGCCAGAACTGCTCATCATTGATGATGCGCAAGGTGTATTGCTTGGAAGCATCCATCTCCAACTTATAAGATGATGAGGGATGGTCAGTCAGCAACTTGGCATATTTGGAATAGAGCTTGATTTCTTTCTGATGCCGGGTATCGATCTTCGTGAAATAGTTCTTGTTGTAGGCTCCCCGCATCACCTTTCCATCTTTATCGAGAATGTTCTGTTCCTTGAGCTCGCTCTTTGTACCAAAAACATAATATGCCACATGAAGTTGCTTGTCCTGCTCACTAATCGTCTGCGACTTCTTGGAGCTCTCATCCTTGAGATAGGCCACATCATCATTGAGCACATTGATGGCCTCATCCATCTCACTGATACGCACGTCCTTGGCTTCGAGCATCTGGCGCAGATCGGCCAGTTGCTGGTCCTTAGCCTCAAGTTGGCTGACCATCAGGTCGATTGTCTTTTTGAACTCGTCACCCTTGAGACTGCTCTCACTGAGTTGCTGACGCAACTGGTCAATCAGTTTCCTGTTGGCCTCCATACGTTCTTGAATGAAACGGATGTCCGACTTGATCTGCGAAGCCTTGTCAGCCCCTTCGCCTCCCTTAGCGAGGGTGGCTCGTTTCTCCGCTTCATTGATGAGCCGGAAGCCCTCTTGAATCTCGTTGAGTGTTGCCATCATCTCTGAGATCTCATTGTCGCGCTGGTCGATGATTCGCTGCAACGAATCACTGACAGAGGTGTCGACAACATCTATCACTGGAGCCTTGGGCTCTTCCTTGCAGCTGACAAAAGACAGCAGACAAACGGCATAAAACAAAACTTTTCTCATGCTATAATCTCTTTTTGACTTGAATTTCCAAAAACCTTATCCTTTGCTTTTTCTTCGCGCCCTGCTACAACAATGACAATCTCACCTTTTGGAGGCTGCTCAGTGAAATGATCTGCAAGTGTGCCCAATGTTCCACGTACACTCTCCTCATGCACCTTCGAAATCTCCCTCACCACACAGCACCTACGCTCTACTCCCAGCACATTTGCTAGCTGTTGAAGCGTCTTCACCAAACGGTGAGGTGACTCATAGAAAACCATGGTTCGCTTCTCATCAACAAGCGCCATCAGGCGCGTTTGCCTACCTTTCTTCTGCGGGAGAAATCCCTCGAAACAGAAACGGTCATCTGGCAGAGCTGAATCTACGAGTGCTGGCACAAAGGCCGTTGCTCCCGGGAGGCATTGTACTTCAATTCCGGCTTCAACAGCCTCTCTTACTAAGAAAAACCCTGGATCGCTGATTCCTGGAGTTCCAGCATCACTCACCAGTGCCACCGTCTGTCCCGCCTTGAGCCTTTCCACTACCTGTGCAGAAGTACCATGCTCATTAAACTTATGATGCGACATAAGATGGTTGTGGATATCGTAGTGCTTCAGCAGTACCCCAGTAGTGCGGGTATCCTCTGCCAGAATGACATCTGCCTCTTTGAGCACCCTAAGCGCTCTTAGCGTTATGTCCTCCAGGTTGCCCACAGGTGTCGGAACAATGTACAATATGCCCATAATCGGTACAAATTTACTGCAAATCAAACAAACGGCAAAACAATTTACGTTTTTTTTGGTTTTTAACAGATAATCAAATACTACCGTTTATCCTTTGGCTCATTTTGTCTACGATTCATAATAGAGCGCAAATCTTCAGTCAACTCACTAGTAAAGACATCTGCTCCTTCTGCGTTGAGGTGATATGAATCAAAAAAATAATGATCCTTACGAAGATATTTGGGGCTATTGGAATAATCAAGGAACGGAATGTCATATTTCTGACAAATTTCCTTAATAGATGCATATACAGAATCGTTGACCCCATATAAGCTAGGTGATGCCGTGAACACC
>CAMZHP010000337.1 GCA_947306845.1 uncultured Prevotellaceae bacterium | reverse complement strand
TCGTAATAAACGGTCAGTTCGGAAGGATTGATGGAGATGGAAGTCTCCGCGATAAGATGTCTTGGCCGTATAGAGGTTTCGCTCATCGTCGTAGCAGGCCTTCCAGCATATTCCTTTTTTGAAGTGTAGCATGATGATTTGGCTTTTGTCGTTTTATTATGATGATTTTACACACGTGCTTCTTCTTGCCGTTAGCTCCGATGATATCCAAAAAAGAATTCAATCTGCTAATTCATGCAAATATACGAATAATCTCAAAAATATACTTTTTTGTCCGTGTTTTTTTATAATAATCCAGAAAGGTAGCGCTTCAGGATAAAGGTTTCTGACATTATTTGGTTCGGTTCACGTTTTTTTTGTATCTTTGCCAAAACAAATCATCAGAATAATTATGAAGTCAATCGGAAAAATGATGACCACAGCAGTGGCGCTGTTGTTCGCGTGCCATGTCATGGCACAGATGCCAAAGGCACTCGAAGTGAAGGAACTGACCCTGAGCAATGGCATGGCAGTGTGGCTCAATGAAGACCACGCACAACCCAAGGTCTTTGGTGCCGTGGTGGTGAATGCCGGCGCGAAAGACTGCCCCAACACGGGCATTGCCCATTATTTTGAGCATATCATGTTCAAGGGCACGGAAGAGATAGGCACCACCGACTACGCTAAGGAGAAACCGTGGCTCGATTCCATCTCCGTATGTTACGACCGACTCGCTGCCACGACCGACGAGGCAGCACGGGCCGCCATACAGAAAGACATCAATCGGCTCAGTCTGAAAGCAGGAGAATATGCCATACCCAACGAGTTCAACAGCCTCATCTCACGCTATGGCGGAAGCAAACTCAATGCCGGCACTTCCTACGACTTCACATTCTACCACAACTTCTTCATGCCCCAATATCTGGAACAGTGGTGCATACTCAACAGCGACCGACTCATCAATCCCGTATTCAGGTCGTTCCAAAGTGAGTTGGAGACGGTGTATGAGGAGAAGAATATGGGCGATGACCGCATGACCACTGCCATGCAGGAGACGATATTGAAAGAGGTGTTCGGAAACAATGCCTATGCCTATCCCGTCATCGGTAGTACGGAGAACCTCAAAAACC
This sequence comes from uncultured Prevotellaceae bacterium, assembly GCA_947306845.1. The sequence goes on along the minus strand of CAMZHP010000337.1, from coordinate 2,324 downwards.
CCAAACTCTCGGAGATGAAGGCGTTTTATGAGAAATTCTATGTCGGAGCCAATATGGGCATCATCCTTACAGGCGATTTTGAGGCCGACAGTGTGATGCCGTTGCTGGAGCGCACTTTCGGACGCATACCACAAGGGGTGAAACCCACCCGCACGCTCTCGCCGATGCCCGACATCAACGAGGAGCGCACGGTGATCATGAAACTTCCTGTACCGCTCGTGAGCATGGAGATGCTCGTGTTCAAGTCGCCCACCGACTATGAGAAAGATGCCAACGCGGTGACTATTGCCGCAAAGATGCTCTCGAACGGAAAGGCCGGCAAACTGGATTCGCTGGTCAATGAGGGCAAGATGATGGCGGTAAACATGTCGCCGATGTCGTTCAACGACGCTGGGATGACCATGATGCTGATCCTCCCCAATCTGCTGTCGAAGGCAGAGAAGGCAGAAATGTTATGTCTGGAGGAACTCAAAAGCCTTGCCGATGGCAATTTCAGCGACGAGGCTTTCAACGCCATCAAACAGGAGGCTTACCGCGAAGCCATTATGGATTTGGAGAAAATCGATGAAAGGGCGACACAGATGCTACAGGTGATGAGCAGTGGTCACAGTTGGAAGGAGTATATCGACAAGGTGAACGCCCTCGACAAGGTGACCAGGGCCGATGTGATGGATGCGGCAAAACGCTACTACAATGCTCCCTTCCTGAGATTCAAAAAGAAATATGGCAGTCAGGAGAAGGACAAACTCTCGCAGCCTGGCTACACACCAGTGGTCTCGAAAAACAAGAACGCGGAGTCGGATTATGCCAAACGTCTTGCCGAGATTCCCGTAAAAGAGGCAGAGCCAAGGATTATCGATTTCGAGCGTGATGCCTCAACGGTCTCTTTAGGTGGTCAGACGATGCTATATACCGTAAAAAATCCCTATAACGACCTCTTTGAACTGACTGTATGCTACAACCGTGGCGAGATGGCAGACCCGAGGCTGGGGTTGGCAACCTCCCTTGTCAACCTCATAGGAACCGATTCGCTCACCCGGCAGCAACTGGGTGTCGCTCTCCAGCGACTGGGAGCCGATATTAGTGTAGAGTCGGCAAACGATATGACAACCATCGTGGTGAAAGGCGTGGACAAGAACTTCAAGCCGACCATGCAACTGCTCAGGCATTTCCTACAGCATCTCAAAGCTGACGAGAAATCGCTGAAAAACGTAAAGGACCTTGCCAAGGCAGATGAGAAATCGCTGACAGAGGAAAATCTGGATGTGTTCAGGGCCATGATGGACAAAGTGGCGAAGGGTAACAACTCGCCCTCATTGCGCCGCATCACCTACAAGGAGGCGAAGAAGATGACAGGCGAACAACTGCTTGATGCTTTCAAAGCGGTGATGAACAGTGCCTGCGACATCACCTACAGCGGCAATCTCGACGATAAAGAGGTGGAGGAAGCAGTGCGCTCCGCTATCCCCGTAGGCAGCAGTCAGCAACCATATGTCGACTACTCTTCTGAGTTGATGACCTATGACCGTCCGGTGGTTTATGTCTATGACATGCCGAAGGCAAGACAGACCGTCTTCTTCACCTACGACCCATTGAAGGCTTTGCCCACACAGGAAAGCCGTATTCCAGCCATCTTGCTGGATGAGTATTTTGGCGGGGGAATGTCTTCGGTGCTGTTCCAGGAAGTGAGGGAGTTCCGGTCAATGGCATATTCCACAAGCAGCACGTTGAACTCACGCCCACGGGTCACGCATCCCAACTCGCCGTTGGCATTTATCAGCCTGGTGGCCACTCAGGGCGACAAGGCTATGAGCGCCATCTCGCTGGTCGACTCGCTACTGCATGACATGCCGCTGATTGAGAAAAACTTCATGATGGCACGTCAGAATTGCATCAACGATATCAACAACGATTTCCCCTCTTTCCGAAAGATGGGCATCAATATCGCCAACATGAAGAGAAAGGGTTACAAGGTTGACTCCAGAACGGGTTCGGCAGCGCTCCTCAGGGCAGCAACCATGGACGACCTGAGAAAATACTATGAGGGCAACATCAAGAACAATGCCGGCCACCGCGTCTTGGGCATTGTCGGCAATAAGAAAAAACTCAATCTCAAGGAACTCCAGAAATATGGTCAGGTCATCTTCCTTAAGGAGAAAGACTTGTTCAGAAAATAAATAAGTGGAGATAATTTATGAAGGAAGGGGACTGCACGTCCCCTTTCTTTATATTACCCTCTGTTTCCAATTCTTCATACCTTTTTTCTATACCTATTATGTTGTCATCGGCCGTCATACTTCTATTCCGTTGATGACGCTGAGGGC
>CAMZHP010000336.1 GCA_947306845.1 uncultured Prevotellaceae bacterium | reverse complement strand
AATGTCATCGACATCAACACGATGCAGTTGCAGGACATCAAGGGCAATGTGCTCTCCCATATCGACGGACAGACTTTCAAGGTCAGCAAAAGCTCAGACTACAAACAGCAATACCCATTCACCCTCATCGACGCTCCCGACCATGCGCGTAACTGGGTGTGGCAGGTGACCACCGACAGCAAGGAGAATCCCATCATTGCCCTGACACGTATCAGCGAGGACAAGAATAGCCATCAATACCTGGTGGCCAAATGGACGGGCAAGAAATGGCGGTTGATAGAAATCACTGATGGCGGCCACGCTTTCCATCAGAACTGGCAGCACACGGAGAAATGCTACAGCGGCGGTATGGCACTTGATCCCAATCATCCTGATGTGGTATATACCTCACTGCCCACTACTCCTGACGGCAAGGTGTCGCCCGACGGCACTTACGAGATATGGAAGATAACTTTGAAACCGAATGGCACTGTGAAAAGCCGCACTCAGGTAACGTCTCATTCGGCCAAGAACAACATCCGTCCGTTTGTCATCCCCGGTCAGGGAGACACTCCGCTCCGGCTTTGCTGGATGAATGGGGATTATTACTACTGGATGGTCAACCGCAGGTTCCCGCAAGGGTTCCCCACATCCATCCGATGCGACTACAACCTGCCCGAACAAGTATATGGAGAGGTGCTCTATGCCAATTATGATTATCAAGGGCAGACCATAGAGGTGGGGCGTGACACACTCATCGGCGTCACCCCCGACAATTACCTTTACCTGCGCTTGGGAAAGAAGACATATAGAAGTCAGTGTAGGTTTCTGACATCTGATGACTGGGCACGTTTCTCCACAGGAACGACTGGAGATGCATGGCCTACGCGTATCTCTTCCGCCAACTTGTTGCTTGCCAAAGAGGAAGGCCGCCTTGTGCTCTGGCGTAACGGAATGATAGAAATCGTTGCAGACAGCAGATAGAAGACCCGTCAAAGACGAATTGCAGCTTTAGCCATATTGGCTTCTTTCAAGAAAAAACTCTATTTACCAAAACAAATCACTCTAAAAATGAAAAAACTGAATTGTTTCCTCTTCTTCATGTTATGTCCCATTTGCCTGATGGCGCAAATGGGAAAGAGGTTCCCGTCTGAGCGCAAAGTCATAAAAGACCCTCTGACTGGTGTCGAACTTGTCTTCCTCACCAGCAAGAGCGGAACAGGTGACTCCAAAATCTATCAAACGCACAACCAGTGGACATCCGACGGAAAATGGGTCGTTTTCCGTTCCGACCGTGCTAATGGCGAGGCCCTCGCTGTCAACGAAGACACCGGAGACATGGTTCAAATCACAGAAGGAGGGTTCACAGGAATGCTTTGCGTGGCCCGAAAGTCGATGAACCTATATCACATGCGTGTGAAAAAGGACAAACACAACAAAAGCATGGGAATGGAGGTGGTGGAAGTGAACCTCGAACGCCTCTTCGCTGATTCCGAGGCAGGACAACTGAAAGGCAAAAAAAACTATGAGCGCATCTGCGGTGTCATTCCTGCAGAGATGTGCTCAGAGGGAGACATGGCTCTCGACGGAAGTGAGGAATTTGTCTATTTCAGACTCGACAAGGAGTATGCTAGGCAATTCCCCATTGCTGAACCCATCTCCGGCAATTTCGGACCACGCCACATGGGAGCGGGGCCGGGAGGAATCGGGAAAATGGATTTGAGGACAGGAAAGTCTGAGCCTGTGGTGAGCGTACACTTCAAGGTGGGGCACATCCAAGGCAATCCCTGGCATCCCGGAGAGGTTATCTTCTGCTGGGAGACAGGAGGTAAGGCTCCCCAGCGCACATGGATGGTCAATGCTGATGGTACCAACCTGCGCCCTATCTATCGCGAGACGGAGCACGACTGGGTGACTCATGAGGCGGTCATCAGCGAGGATGAGATGGTGGTCGCACTGATAGGACATCGCCCCATCAACCTCAAAGGTGGTGAGGCAGAAGGACTTGAGTCATTCGCTTTTTCTGACGAATGGGGGCCTGCAGGCACCAAGGAATATCCCACAGGCATTGCTGTGGTTAACATGCGCACCCGTGAACTGACCATGGAAGGGCAAGTAAAAGGTGACAACTTCTGGCACGTCGCTGGGTCACAGGATGGTCACTGGGTGGCTGGCGATGATTTCAAACGGGAGCTCTGGCTCATCGACCGGCACACAGGGGAGCGTATCCTCCTCACCGCTGGGCACAAGACCACTGCCCGCGACCACGTGCATCCTACTTTCAAGCCCGACGGCACAGAAATTGAGATACAGTCGGCCATGCTCAGCGATGACGGCCGCTCGATGAATATTTGCATAGTAAAAATACCACAGAACCTCATCAACCGATACTCTAAGAACAAGTGATAAACATGAAGACAATGAATGGAAGGAAATGGCTGATGCCATTATGCTTAACTGTGACATTTTGCATGCCATTTGGCAAGATAATGGCACAGACGGTGAACGACAACAATACACCGCTCCACCTGATGAAGCCTGCATATAGAGTGGGGTATGGCATACCCGCCGCCGATGAGGTGAAAAAGACCATCGACCGTGTGCTGCAATACATTGCCAGCGAGACTCCCGCAGTGCTTGTGGATAAGAATACAGGGCATGAGGTGAAAAAGATGAAGGAAATCAATGAACAGACGCAGTTGAAACAAGGCGGGTTTCGGCTGACAAGCTATGAGTGGGGCGTCACCTACTCTGCAGTGCTGGCAGCCTATCAGGCTACAGATGATATCGCCTATCGCGACTATGTATATCAGCGACATCGGTTGCTTGCGGATATCGCACCCACCTTCAAGCGGATGCATGATGAAGGGAAGGCCATCGACGGCAATGTTCGACGCGTGATTGACCCTCATGCACTGGATGATGCTGGAGCCGTGTGTTGCTCGATGATCAAGGCCATGCTGGCTGATTCCCAACTGCCGCTGCGTCCGCTCATCGACAACTATATCGATTATATCATGAACAAGGAATACCGGCTTCCTGATGGAACCTTTGCTCGTCTGCGCCCACAGAAAAACACGGTGTGGCTCGATGATATGTTCATGGCCATCCCCGCTGTGGCATATATGGGACGGCTAACAGGAGAATCCAAATACTTTGACGAAGCAGTGAGACAAGTCAACCAGTTTGCTGGGCGCATGTGGGTACCAGAGAAAAAACTATTCCGTCATGGATGGGTGGAGGATATGTTGCCGCACACCGCCTTTCATTGGGGACGGGCCAATGGCTGGGCCATCCTCACACTGTGCGAAGTGCTCGACGTGCTGCCGGAAAGTCACCCAGGCCGTCAGCAGATACTCGAGTTGCTGAAGGCACATGCCGAAGGACTTGCCGCCTTGCAGCACCATGATGGATTCTGGCACCAACTGCTCGACCGCAGCGACACTTATCTTGAGAC
>CAMZHP010000335.1 GCA_947306845.1 uncultured Prevotellaceae bacterium | reverse complement strand
TGATCTCCTTTTTCTGGTCGGCTAGTTTAAGGAACTTCTGGTAGATCTTGTCGATACGTCTCTCCTCATCGATGTTGACACCCAGCACGCCCAGCCTGTATTTAAGAGCCGCACGTCCCGACCTTGCTGTCAATACGATAGAGTTGTCATCGAGCCCGATATCCTTGGGATTGATAATCTCATAGGTGTCTGCATTCTTGAGTACACCGTCCTGATGTATGCCACTGGAGTGGGCGAAGGCATTTCTTCCGACTATGGCTTTGTTGGGTTGGACCGGCATGTTCATGAGACTTGACACCATACGGCTTGCCGAATAGATTTGCATAGTGTTGATATTGGTATCGATACAGAGAGTCTTATGGCATTTGAGTATCATGGCGATTTCCTCCAACGATGTGTTTCCTGCCCTCTCTCCTATGCCGTTGATGGTCACCTCCACCTGTCTTGCCCCATTGACGATGCCACTAAACGTATTTGCCGTTGCCAGCCCCAAGTCATTGTGGCAATGCGTTGAAATGACCGCCTTGTCGATATTATCAACATGCTCCATGAGGTATTTGATTTTTGCCCCATATTCCTCGGGCAGGCAATATCCTGTCGTATCAGGGATATTGACCACGGTGGCTCCAGCCTTGATGACCGCCTCGATCACCCTCGCGAGGTATTCATTCTCAGTGCGTCCGGCATCCTCGGCATAGAACTCCACATCCTCGACATACTTTTTGGCGTATTTCACTGCCGCCACAGCTCGCTCAATGATTTCCTCCCTATTGGAGTTGAACTTATACCTGATGTGCATGTCACTCGTTCCAATACCCGTGTGAATTCTCTTTCGCTTGGCATATTCCAGCGACTTGGCAGCCACGTCGATATCATGCTCCACTGCCCGTGTGAGGGCGCAGATGGTAGGCCATGTGACAGCCTTTGAGATTTCAATCACGGAGTTGAAATCTCCGGGACTCGAGACAGGGAATCCCGCCTCAATGACATCCACGCCGAGTTTTTCCAGTTGTCGAGCCACTTGTATTTTCTCAACTGTGTTGAGTTGGCATCCTGGCACCTGTTCTCCGTCTCGCAGTGTCGTGTCGAAAATGAATAATCTTTTGTTCATATTGCAAATAGTTTAACTGTAGGCATAAGAAAAAAGCCTTTCGCACTCCTGGAAGTGAGAAAGGCTTTATCCTGTTACAGCAACGTTCAATTGCACACCTTGTCACTTCCAGCCGCATGATGCAGTCGGATTCCAAGAATGATGGCAATAATAATCGTACTGTATGGTTTCATTGTCGTCACATTTTTCATGAGGCAGAGACAGCCTCACTTCAATTCGGCTGCAAAGTTATATCCATTCAACTTATAAAACAAATAATTTGTCAGTTTTTTATTGAAAATAATTACAGATTATCATTCTTTAACACAAAAAAACATCATTTATTCATAGCTTTTAGCACTTGCTGCGCTATGGATTTCATGCCTTGGACCGAGGGATGGCCATTGATTTTATGGACATTTTGCAAGTTGATGCATGGTATCTGATAATGCTGGCATATTGTCTTGCATGAATTGGTAATGTCATCCCTTAACTCACTATTGAGAATAAAGTAGATCTCCACATTGGGATAGCGGTTGGTGAGATGCTGCAGCATGTAGGCCATTGCTGGTCGGAACGTATAAAAATCCGCCTTTGTCCAGCCACTGTATTTATACTCACCAACGGGTTCGTCCGCCCAGCTGTCATTGGTTGCTCCGAAGACGAGGATGACATCAGGGTTGCCTAGGTTGTCCATCCTCGTTATGAAGGATCGGTCGGAATAGTCGTTGCCGTCATAGCCTCTGTAGCCAATAGTACTTCCGCTGTATGAGTTATTGACACAGAGTCTGTAGCCCCCTTCCTTTGCCACCTGCCACCACCAAGTCTCAGTGACATCATCAACATCGGTCTTGTCGCCGTTTTCCTCATAATACCACATTTCATTGGTAGAGGGTGTCACGTAGCCTTCGAAGGTGGAGTAAGAGTCACCCAGGATCGAGATGGATGGTTTCTGAGCACATGCGCTCAGGGAACACAATAAAGAAAGAGAAAGAATTTTGAGATAGTGCATGATTGTTGGAATTATTGGTGAGGGGGAATAGGGATTCTAGATAATCTAGAGACTCTAGAGACTCTAGAGATTCTAGAGATTCTAGAGATACTTGTGCTTATCAGAAGGGGGGATCAAGTGGGGATGGTGGGCCTAGAGGATCGTCGATGTTGATCCGGTTCATTTTGGAGCCAATGATTTCCCCACCCTCTGTGGGAGGTACGTAGGTGTCCTCGGGGTTGGCGAATCTCGTGTACTGACCACGGAAATGGAGAAGCACATCGCCCACGGCACCCTTACGGTGTTTGGCGATAATGATCTGAGCCATCCCATGCAGGTCGTTGCCCTGTTCATCATGATAGATGTGGTAGTATTCCGGCCGGTGCACGAAGATCACCATGTCGGCATCCTGCTCGATGGCTCCCGACTCACGGAGGTCGCTCAACTGCGGGCGTTTGCCGTCGTTGGTATCACGCTGCTCCACCGAACGGTTGAGCTGTGAGAGTGCGATAATGGGGATATCCAATTCCTTGGCAAGACTCTTGAGCGATCGGCTAATGGTGGACACCTCCTCTTGGCGGTTGCCGAAGCGCATGCCGTTGGCGTTCATGAGCTGTAGGTAGTCTATCATGATGATCTGCACTCCTTTCTCCCTCACCAACCTTCTCGCCTTGGTGCGCAGTTCGAAGATGGAGAGTCCTGGTGTGTCATCAAGAAAGAGCGGTGCCCCATCGAGTTTTCGGATATTCTTATCGAGTCGTGCCCATTCCGCATCGTTGAGCTGTCCGTTCATCACCTTCTTGCTGTCAATCTCACAAGTGTTGGATATGAGACGGTTGACCAGCTGCACATTGCTCATCTCAAGCGAGAAGAAAGCGGTGGGCACCCGGTTGTCGACAGCAATATTCTTGGCGATGGAGAGTGCGAATGATGTCTTGCCCATGGCGGGTCGTCCTGCAAGAATGACTAGATCGCTCTTCTGCCACCCAGAAGTCATCTCATCCAATTTGGTGAATCCGCTGGCCACGCCTGTCAATCCTCCGGTATTGGCTGCTGCCAACTGCATGATCTCTACAGCCCTTTTGACGATGGGGTCAATCTGCGTATAGTCCTGCCGCATGTTCTTCTGCGAGAGTTCGAAGAGCTGTCCCTCCGCTTCCTGCATCACCACCTCAATATCGTTGCTCTCATCAAAAGCCTTGGTCTCAATGACGCTGGTGAAAGAGATGAGTTCTCTGGCAAGGAATTTCTGGGCAAGGATTCGCGCATGATACTCCACGTGAGCAGAAGAGGCTACAGGTGCTGTCAGTTCGTAAATATACATCTCACCTCCCACCTCCTCAAGCGTTCCGTCACGTTTGAGCTGTTC
>CAMZHP010000334.1 GCA_947306845.1 uncultured Prevotellaceae bacterium | reverse complement strand
CCTGGGCGAAAGGAACACCCAGGAACTTCTTCACACCGTCTTCCTCGAAACCTTGGAGAACACCATATTGGGTTTTCACTTCAAGGGCGACTGCTGTCTCCTTCGACTGAGTGCAGCTGAAAAGAACTGCAACACAAGCGATGGCTAACATCGCAAATACATGGCTTTTAGTCATAATGATGTCTGTTTATGGGGTTTAATTGGAATCTTCAATCTTCAATTTTCAATTTTTTTGTTGATTTTCCATCCCAGGGCTGCCACACCGATGCTGACGACGGGCGACAGGAGGTTGAAGAAACAATAGGGTAGGTAGGTCAGGGTGGCAACACCCAAGACGGTGCTTTGGGTGAGACCGCAGGTGTTCCAGGGAACAAGCACGGAGGTGACGGTGCCGCCGTCCTCACAGGAGCGGCTCAGCAAGCGGGGCTCATAACCCATTTTGGCGTACATGTTCTTGAACATGGAACTGGTGAGGATGATGGACAGGAACTGGTCGGCAGTGGTGATGTTGAGGAAAAGGGCACTTCCCACTGACGAGGCCACAAGTGATGTTGTCCCCTTGACCAGTTTTTGGAAATAATGCATGATGTCTTCCAGCTGTCCCGTTGCCGTCAGGGCTCCTGCAAATATTTGGGCACTGATAATCAGCCAGATGGTAGGCATCATGCCGCTCATGCCCCTTGTCGAGACGAGTTTGTCAAGTTCGCTGATGCCCGTGGATATGGAAGTGGAGTCATAGCATGAGCGGATTACGCCTTCATAAAGACCCAGCAAGCCTTGGGGACCATCGGGACTTGCAATTTCCCTGATACGGTCGGGCTGTGCGATGAGCGCCACTATGCCTGCAATCAGGGTAGCGAGAAACAGCACCACGAGCGAAGGCCAGCGCCGCATGATCATGATGCCCATCACCAGGGGCACGAGCAACAACCATAGGGAGATGTTGAATGTATTCGAGAGTCCGTTCATAAATAGCATGACATCACCTTCTCCCGACACATCAATGAGCCACCCGGAAATGAGGAAAATGACCAGCGTGGTCAGGAATGTAGGCACCGTGGTCTGCATCATGTACTTGATGTGGGTGAAGAGAGGTGTGCCCACAACACTGGAGGCCAGCACCGTGGTGTCGGAAAGGGGAGACAGCTTGTCTCCGAAATACGCGCCGCTGATGATGGCGCCGGCTGTCCATCCGTCAGAGAAACCCAGGGCTTTGCCTATTCCCAGCAGGGCGACGCCAACGGTGGCGATGGTGGTCCACGAGGAGCCAATCAGCAGACTGATGAGCGCACAGATGATGCAGGTGCTTACCAGAAACCATTGAGGCGAGAGGATTTGCAGTCCGTAATAGATCATCGTGGGCACAATGCCCGACACCATCCATGTGCCTCCGATGGCACCGATCAGCAGCAGGATGATGATCGAGGGGGTGCAGTTGGCCACTTTTGTAGTGATCTCCTTTTCCAGATTGTCCCATACAAGTCGCTTGCTCAGCCATCCTATGAGGACGCAGACTCCAGAGGAGATGATCAATGATACCTGACTCGCACCATCGAGGGTGGCATTCCCGAAAACGGAAATACAACATATCAGCAGCCCAATGAGTACGATAAAGGGGATGAATGCAAGCATGGTGTCCTGAATTTGTGGGATTGGCTCTAGAAGGAGTCTCTGGCTTCATATACTTCTCTGAGAGTCATGGGTTTGTGCAACGTGCCCAAACACTTGGCCCCATCGGCAGTGATTACATAATTGAGTTCGTTGCGGAGGCCGGTGAAGTCGCGCCAGCCATGCAGCTTGTCGTAGCAGATGAAGTCGGCGAAGCGTCGCTCTGCCTGCCACTGGTCTATGAGCTCGGGGATGAAATATATGCCTGGCTCCACCGTGAAGACAAAACCTGGCTCCAGGGCACGTGCCAGTCTTAGTGACTTAAACCCGAATTGGGTGCTTTTCTTGTCACCTTCGGCATATCCCACGTACTGCTCGCCCAGATTCTCCATGTCGTGTACGTCAAGCCCCATCATGTGTCCAACACCGCAGGGGAAAAAGAGGGCGTATGCGCCGATGGCAGCTGCTTCCGCCGGGTCACCCCTCATCAGTCGGAGACTTTTCATGCCCTCGGCAATTTTGGTGGCAGCGGCGAGGTGTACCTCACGGAAGGGCGTGCCTGGATGAAGCTTCTCTACAGCGGCGAGGAAACTCTCCAGATGTATGGCATAGATATCCTCCTGCCTGCTGGTGAAACGTTTTCCTACAGGCATCGAAGAGGAGAGGTCGCCCGCGTAATATCCTGGTCCTTCTGCACCCGCATCGAGGAGGAAGATGTCGCCTTCGGCCATGGAGTGGATAAAGCCATGGTTGTGTAGAACCTGACCGCGGACGGTGGCGATGGTGGGGAAGGCGAGTGCATGACCTTTCCGAGCCGCCACCTCTGCCACGGTAGCCGCCACCTCTGCTTCATGCATGCCCGGTCGCACTGTGTGGTAAGCGGCCAGATGCATCTCCGTGGAGAGATCCACGGCTTGCTCTATACATGCCAGTTCCTCAGAGTCCTTGTGGTTTCGCAGGTTCACCACAGCGCGGATAAAGGGTAGCGAGGCACCCTTGTCTTGTTCCTCTGGCTTCACTTGGAGCAGCTCCCACAGCCAGATGCGGTGGTCTGCCCTGTAGGGGGGTAGGAAATGAATTTTCTGGCCTTTGGAACGGCTGCGGTCCAGATAGCTGGCAAGTTGTTTCAAAGGCAGAGTCTCCTCCACTCCAACTGTATGGCAAATATCTGTCACGGTGGGAACAGCACCGGTCCATACGATGTCATCAATGGTCAGCTCGTCGCCAAAGACCACCTCGCGGTCTTCATCGATGTCGATGATGGCAGCCACGCCGGGTTGGGAGATGCCGAAGAAATAGAGGAAAGTACTGTCTTGGCGGAAAGGGTAGGTGTTGTCAGTATAATTGATGCCTACCTCGCCGTTGCCGAGGAAGAGCAGCAGACCGCTGCCCATCTCTTGCCTCAGGCAATCGCGGCGGCGCTTGTAGGTGGATGGTGGAAAGTTCATGGTTGGTCAGGATAGCAGTTGTTGATAAATGGATGCTTGCTGTTGGAGAGGCCAGCCTTCGGTGGAATTGCTGGCTCCGCAAAAGTATAACAATTATGGCAATGTTGCAAGAAATTTGCCATAAATGTTATATGTATTCAACTTGCGGAAGTTGAATTACAATGATTATATTGTAGACGAAATGAAGTACAAATATATCACATTCCCAAAGAAATAACAAGTATATTGCAGCATTTTTGTTTTTTTAACTATACGTGCAACACCAGTTAGCTGTTCAGCGAACGTATCAGGGGACGGGGAAATTGATATGTTTTCAATTATCTTTTTTTGTTCATCAGCCTCTGCATCACCACAGCGCAGGAGGCATCGCCTGCGATAGACATGGTGGTTCTGCCCATATCCACAAGACGGTCAATACCTGCTGCGATGGCCA
>CAMZHP010000333.1 GCA_947306845.1 uncultured Prevotellaceae bacterium | reverse complement strand
GCGACGAGATAGCCGAGGCAGCAGCCTTCCTTTTGGGCGAGCATGCCCGCTTCATCACTGGCACCGACCTGCTCATCGACGGTGGCGTCATAGCTGCCATCCGCACCGGAGAGTATCAGCTTGGATAAAGTCAGGGAATTCGAACTGACCCCCGACGAGATGCAGCGCATCAATGCCCTGGAATGCCACCACCGCTTTGCATCATACTAAATCGGACAAACGGCATTTTGATTCGTAAAGTCGCCATCATGGTGCACTCCATAGCCGCAAAGCATATCACCAATACATGGCTTTTTCTTTTCACGGAAACACTTTTTTGACGATAATTGTGTAAATTTGCAGGCGACATGAGATGCTTACAAATTGTCCCCAAATCAAAATGTACAACAAGAAAATACCTATTGACCTTAACTGTGGCTTTCGCATAGCCATCGAGGTGATTGGAGGGAAGTGGAAGCCCTATATTGTCTACGAACTGCTCAGCGGCCCCAAGCGTCCGAGCGAGTTGCGTCGCCGGATGCCTGAGGCCAGTGAGCGTGTGCTGGCTCAGCAGTTGAAAGAACTGATGGAGTATGGCGTTATTGAGAAAAACGTCATCGATCCTGTCTGCAAACATACAGAATACAGCCTTACGGCTCTCGGCCAGACGCTCATCCCCATCATTGAGCAACTGCGTGAGTGGGACAACGGTTTCCGGCCGAAGTTGGAGGAGATTCTGGACGGCAAGTCAGAAGAGGAATGACGCTCCTTTACAACGTAACGTTCTCCACCAACCTCTTTCCTAAGTCGTAGGCATTTTTCAAGTCCAATGGGAAATGCTCATCACGATGGCGGCGTTTGTCTTCTTCCTTGAACACCGTCATGGCATAGCGTGAGTAGTCATTGAACTGATAGGTGTCACAGGCATAAAGAGCCTCGCTGTGGCCGAAGTTCTCACGAAGTTGGTCGGCACATGAGCCAAGCAAGACCGGGTATTTCCAATCTTCCATGGCATCCTCGGGAATGTTCATCGTGAAAATCATGGCTGTCTGTTTCTCGCGGATGGGCCTGCGGCGGTTGCCCTGTTCGTCGTAGTCGTAGGTGAAGTTGGGGAAGATGAGCCTTTCGAGGAATGAGCGGGTCTCACCCGTTGGATAACTGAAATACACTGGCGATCCAACGACAATCACATCTGCCTCACGTGCTTTTTCGAGCAAGGGTCGGAGTCCGTCGCGGATGGCGCACACCCCATCTGTCTTGGCATTCTTCAACTGGCAGGCAAAACAACTCTTGCAGCCCTTGAAGTCCAGGTCATAAAGATTCACCATCTCACAGTCGGCACCAGCCTCCTGAGCGCCTTTCAAGGCACTTTCCAGCATCTGTGCGGTGTTGTTTCTCTTACGTGGTCCGCCATTGACGAACAACGCCTTGATTGTTTTCTGTTCCATTGTATATTTGTGGGTTAATAATCTTCGTTTTCTACTACATTATTTCTGTCTTAGAATAAAGATGCACTGGCAGCGGGGTTTTCCATTACGACTACAAAAGTACAGCATAATCATGAAGCCGCAAAATGACATAATACTGATAATTTTTTCAGTACTTATGGATGGTTGGTGCGTAAATCACAAAAATTTCGTACTTTTGTAACTATAATTGAAAAACAGATAAATCAGAAATTTACGACATGCATTGGATGGTATTGATATTGGCAGGTCTTTGCGAGGTGGCTTTCGCCTATTGTCTTGGACGAGCCAAAGGAATCAGTGGTATGGAATGGTATACATGGATTACAGCCTTCGGCGTTTTCTATATCCTTAGCGCCATTCTCTTGGCAAAAGCCACGGAAGCGTTGCCTATCGGTACTGCTTATCCCGTATGGACTGGCATAGGCGCAGTTGGAGCGGTTATTATAGGTATTTTCATATTCAAGGAGCCTGCCACATTCTGGCGGTTGTTTTTCCTTACCACACTAATCATATCGATTATAGGACTAAAAACCATTTCGTAACATGAAATTCAGAGAAATGCGCCGCAAACGGCAACAACTGACAGAGTCGGAGAGCATCTCCATACTCGAAAACGCGACGTCGGGCACACTCGCCCTTCTAGGCGATGGCGGTTACCCATACGCCGTGCCCATCAGTTTTGTCTATCATGATAGGAAACTCTATTTCCATAGTGCTATGAACGGTCATAAGGTGGATGCCATCAATAACTGCGACAAGGCTTCCTTCTGTGTGATTGACCAAGACGAGGTGCATGGCGAGCGATACACCACTTATTTCCGCAGTGTCATAGCTTTCGGGCACATCCACATCATAGAGGATGAGAAAGAGAAGCTGGCAGCAGCCCGATTGCTGGGTAACCGCTACAACCCCAACCAAGATGAAGCTTTGCAAAAGGAAATAGACAAAGGGCTCCATCGAATGCTGATGATTTGTTTGGAGATAGAACATCTGACAGGCAAGGAGGCCATTGAATTGATAAAGACGGATAAATGATAGTCTGGTGAAACCGGAAAACTACCGGGAACTACAAGCACGATGAATGTATATTGTAAGAAGTATTTCGGATATTGATATACAAGCAAATTCCTCCCGCCAAGTCATCCGCAAGACCAATCAGAACCGATAAGAACAGACCTGAAAAATGAACCTGAGAATCGATATAACAAACGACATGAAGCAAGAGAACGACATGATCACCATGCTTGGCACGGGTAACGCTCTGGCCACCCGTTGCTACAACACCTGTTTCACGCTCCATGGCAAGTCGGGCATTCTGCTTGTTGACGCCGGCGGTGGTAATGGCATACTCACTCAGTTGGAGCGGGCAGGCATCCGTCGAGAAGACATATCCGACCTTTTCGTCACTCATGCCCATACAGACCATCTGCTGGGCTGTGTGTGGATGATGCGAATGGCTCTGCAGTTCCGTTATCCGCTCCGCGTGTGGAGCCACAGAAAAGTACTCGACTTGTTAGCAGGATTCTGCCACCAGATTCTCCCGCCTAAAGAGGCAGGGGGCATCGGTGAACTCGTCACGATGAATTGCCTGAACGATGGTGACCATTTTGAGGCGGGCGGATTCCATTTGCAGTGTTTCGACATCCACTCCACGAAAGAGCGTCAGTTCGGATTCACGGCCATATTGTCCGATGGTCAGCGACTGTGTTGTTTGGGCGACGAGCCTTTCAGCCCGCAGTGCAGGCAATATGCCGAAGGTAGTGACTGGTTGATGAGTGAGGCCTTCTGCCTATATGAAGACCGTGAGCGCTTTCAACCATACGAGAAACACCACAGTACGGTACTCGATGCCGCGCGTTTGGCAGAAGAACTTCAGGTAAGGAATCTCATTATTTACCATACCGAGGACAGAACTCTTGAAACCAGGCGTGAGCGATACACGGCAGAAGCAATAACAAGTTTCAGTGGTGGAATCTGGGTCCCCGATGATTTGGAAAGAATTGTTTTATAAATCCAAATGATGCATATTTGGAACATTAGTGTCCTTGGCTGCGATAATTCCCTATTGCCACAAGGTGTCCTTGGCATTGAAATCCTTGATGTTATTCT
>CAMZHP010000332.1 GCA_947306845.1 uncultured Prevotellaceae bacterium | reverse complement strand
TCAGTTGCTAATGCAAATCAGGGGGCGTGAGATGACTGCCATCTGTGTGATGAATGTGACAAGTGACAATGAAATCATAGGTACTGTCGTCAGCGAGTTTGGCGTGAAATCCTTTGATTTCACGTATTCCGATGGAAAGGCAAAGGTGCTCAATGTGATAGGGCCGCTTGACAAGTGGTATATCAGGAAGGTGCTCAGGGGTGATTTCTCTTTTTTCTTGTCCAACTATGACCAAGGAAGGAATGTGGTGAAGAAGAAAAGAAAACTGACTGTCATGCCAAACGGTGATATCATAGTAAGTAACGAGAGATACAAAATCAATTATACGTTCTCTCCCATGCAAGTCGAAAGATGAAACTGAAAGACGACTTCTACCATATCGTTGCCATGGAGCAGGGCGAGGAGCAATGCAGATGCAAGGTGAGGATGAACCCTCGGCACTTTATCTACAAGGTGCATTTCCCCAACTTCCCCGTCACACCCGGGGTGTGCATGGTGCAGATGGCATCGGAAATCCTCGCTGAATTCTTCAAAAGGCAATTCGTTCTCGACACCGCTGTCAACATCAAGTTCCGAGAAAGGATGGGACCGGATGAGGAAGCCACGTTCGTGTTCTCAAAGATTGTCTTTGATGACGACCGGCTCTCGGTCAGCGTCAGCGTGGAGAATGATAAGGCACAATATGTGAAAATGTCCATGCGCTATCAGGTTCGATAAATGAATGCCGACAATCATACACATAGGTTGTGCGTCATCATTCCAACGTATAACAATGCGGAAACCATAAGACAGGTGATCGAGGATGTGCGCCGATATTGCAACCATGTCATCGTCGTCAATGACGGCAGCACCGATGCGACATCCGATATCCTGCAACAAATGTCACAGTCGGTGACCGTGGTGGCATACGGGAAGAACCAAGGAAAAGGACATGCCCTTTTGGAAGGGTTCAGAAAAGCGAAGGAAATGGGCTTCACCCACTCCATCACCATTGATGCCGACGGGCAGCATTTTGCTGAGGATATTCCGCTATTCATCAATGAAATGAACAAATGCAGCGAAGCTATCATCGTCGGTTCCCGTAATCTGACAGAGAAGAACATGCCAAGGCAAAACACCTTTGCCAACCGCTTTTCCAACTTCTGGTTCCGACTTCAGACAAGCATCGACTTGCCTGACACGCAGAGTGGCTATCGACTCTATGCATTGGCATCGCTGAGATGGCTCCGTCTCATCACGTCAAGATATGAGGCGGAATTGGAATTGCTGGTTTTTGCAGCCTGGGCAGGCGTGAGGATTGTCTCCGTGCCAGTAAGAGTGTATTATCCTCCTGCCGACGAAAGGGTCAGTCATTTCCGACCAGTCTATGACTTTGTGCGTATAAGCATCCTCAATACGATATTGTGCCTCGGAGCCCTTTTCTACGGCTATCCCAGGCTCTTGCTGAGGAAAATAACGAGATGATGGACATGAGGCGACTGTTTTATATCGTCAGGCAAACTGCATACACTCTTTTCTCGTTTTGTTATTTCATCTTCTTGGCAATAGATATGACGGTAAGGGGATTTTTCCTCATCACCGTTTGTGGAGCGACCGAAGAACATAAGAAAAAATATCATCGCATACTTCAAAAGAAAGCACGTTTTGTCATCAACCATGTGCCTGGTACCACCTTCAAGTATGACAATCCGCATGGAGAGAGTTTTGGACAACCGTCACTGATCATATCCAACCATCAGTCGCATCTTGACCTCATGGCCATCATGATGCTCACCCCGAATCTCATCATTCTCACAAAGAACTGGGTGTGGCATAATCCTTTTTACGGCATTGTTATCAGATATGCTGATTTCTTTCCTATCTCGGATACTGAACAAATGGTGAAGAAGATTACCGACAAGGTGAAGGAAGGATACTCCGTAATGATTTTCCCAGAGGGGACTCGTTCGGAAGATTGTCATATCCAGAGATTTCACCGTGGGGCGTTCTACCTGGCTGAAAAAATCGGCTTGGATATCGTACCGGTATTTATCGATGGCTTTGGAGAAGTGTTGCCTAAAAAGTCTTTCCACCTGCATCCGGGAGAAATGTCGTTGGAGGTGTTGCCACGTATTCGTCGCCAAGACGTCTCTTCAGAGGTGGACTACAGGGTGATGACTAAGCAAATGCGGGGCATTTACATTGAGAAAAGAAATGAAAAAATGCGTAATCATAGGTAGCGGATTGGGAGGACTGGCCTGCGGGTGCATCCTCGCAAAGAATGATTACGAGGTGACTGTTCTCGAGCAAGGGGAGCAGTTTGGGGGATGCTTGCAGTGCTTCCGAAGAGGCGACACCATCTTTGAAACCGGCATGCATTACATTGGTAGTGCCGATTCGGGGCAGACACTTCATGCCATCCTGAAATTCTTGGGGGTGAACGATGGCTTCAGACTCGCACGACTCGACCCCATGGGCTATGATGTCGTCTCCTTCCAAGGCGGGCGTTTCCGGTTCGCCAACGGGCGGGACAACTTCATCGACACGCTTGCGGAGCACTTCCCACGCCGGCGTGACGAATTGGCTCGCTATTTCGATTTGATAAAGACTGTCGCGTCTTCTTCCGCCATGCATTCGCTCAATAAGAATGTTGACCTCAACATCCATGCAGAATACCAGAGGAGAAGTGTCAATGAAGTGATTGGCAGCTTGGTGGAAGAGCCTTTGCTCCGGCAGGTCCTTGCAGGAATATTGCCTCTCTACGCAGGAGAGGAGAACCGTACTCCCTTCTCCACACATGCATTGATTTTTGACTTCTACAACCAAAGCGCCTTTCGCATCATAGGTGGAAGCAGTCTGATTGCCAAATCCATGGTTGATGTCATAAAAGGTCTTGGAGGCAAGGTGCTGGTGCGGCATAAGGCAGAAAAAATAAAGTGCGATGACACACATGCCACGGCTGTCATCACTTCAGATGGGGAATGCTTTCCTGCCGATCTCGTCATAAGCTCCATTCATCCGAAGTTGACAATGCGACTCGTAGAAAGCCGTTTGCTACGACCTGCCTATAGGTATCGCTTGGAAAATGCAAGGAACACCATGGCGGCGTTCACGGTATATTTGAAATTCCGGAAGAACACAGTGAGGTATATGGATAGCAATCTCTACTTTTTCCGTGGTGATTCCATATGGGGTTGTGAGAATTATGATCAAGACTCATGGCCGAAATACTTGCTTTACATGCATTTCTGCCACGAGGAAAACCCTGCCTATGCCCAAGCGGGAGAAATCATTACTTATATGAGTTTTGATGAGATGAAACCATGGCTGGGCACCCATGTCGGGCATCGTGGTGAGAGTTACGAGGAATTCAAGCGAAAAAAGGCCGAGAGGGTGATTGAAGCATTGAGCGAAGAGGTGCCGGGCCTAAGTGGCAACATAGAGCAGTATCATACGTCTACTCCATTGACCTATCTTGATTATACAGGAACGCCCGAAGGTTCCATGTATGGCGTGGCTAAGGATGTGAACAGCGTGGGAGCAGGAAGGATCTCACCCAGGACAAATATACCAAATGTCTTGCTCACAGGTCA
>CAMZHP010000331.1 GCA_947306845.1 uncultured Prevotellaceae bacterium | reverse complement strand
ATCCGCCTCCTGAAAACCAAGGAATTACGTGAGGTTTAGCTGCAATGTGGGTTAAAGGACGGGATTTTTTCTCCAATTGTACTAATGCCACGCTCCACGTGCCTCACGGAACAATGGGAGCTTATATCGAGGGGGAGGGATGGAAAGACTTCCGCAATATTGTAGATGACCTGCCTATCTTTACGCTCAACGCTGAAGACCTATCTCTGAGGCAGGGACAAACCCGCGATTTGGATATCAACTTCACCAATAGTGATTTGGTGAATGCCCTGCAGTTTGATTTTTCAATGCCTGACGGCCTGAGCATCGCCACGGATGAGGACGGAGAGTATATTGTAGAGACAACCGACCGCTCCAAGAAATTAGGTGCCACCTGCGAGAAAATGGCAGACGGCATGTATCGTGTCCTGCTATACTCAACCAAAAGAGCCACCATTGAACCTGGTGAGGGAGCCATTCTCAAAATAAAGATCACATGTCCGAAAGAAACCACCCCAGACACCTATGAGATGGCATTCAACAACATCTATTTCTCTCGTGTGGATGGCAACACCTCCGTCAACGAGAACGGCCAGGACTTCACTGCCAAGCTGACGGTTACAAAACTCTCCACTCTCCGAGGGGATGCTGATGGCGACTTCACGGTCAATATTACGGATGTCATCGTCATCGTGGACTATATCTTAGGACGCTACAACGATAATTTTATTTTTGCCAATGCTGACCTCGATAAAAACGGCATTGTCAATATCACGGATGCGATGATAGTGGTGGATATCATCCTTGGCAGAACCTCTGACCAAATTCCTCCTGCCGCCAAGAAGGATGACTTCGGTTTGCTGCGGATGAGTCCTGACGTGTCAAGATGTCAGATCCATACCAATACAGGTTTTGCTACCATCACAGGCTTTCAGATGGACGTAGTTCTCCCAGAGGGATGCAAGCTAAAAAATGCCACCCTATTAGACCATGCCTTATATACCCATGAGGTACTGACAAGGCAACTGGAAGATAACCGCTACAGGGTCGTAGTGTTCTCGGCAAAGAAAGCGACGTTGGACACCAACGCGCCCATCCTACAATTAGAGACAGAAGGCAGAGGTGGTATCATCAATGTGGAGAGCATTCTTTGCACAGAAGAGAACTTATCCACTATTTTTTCTCAAAACCTTAGTGCGGAGACGACAGACATCAGCACCATCCATGCAGACGGTGGCAATGAAGCTCCTATATACAGTCTCACCGGACAGCGTGTCCTCAAACCACAGAAAGGCATCACCATCACCAATAGCCGAAAAATTCTGGTGAGATGAGGAGAACTAGAAGTTCAAGAGCAAAACACCCAATTTAATTAACAAAGAGACACAAAGAAATACAGGAAAAACGCTCTCTGTACCTTTGTGTCTCTGTGTTTTTTTAATTTAAAGCATGTCAAACATTTACAGGACAACGGGCTCAAAGGGCAGGCCGAAGACATCGGCCACGGCCTTGAAGGTGACTTTACCGTGCACTACATTGAGACCCATGTAAAGGGCATGGTCTTCACGGCAAGCCTGCTGCCATCCCTTGTCGGCCAAGGCAACGGCATAACGCAACGTGGCATTGGAGAGCGCGATGGTCGAGGTGTTGGGCACAGCACCCGGGATGTTGGCCACGGCATAATGCACGATGCCATCCACCTCATATACAGGTTCGGAGTGGGTTGTCGGACGGGAAGTCTCGAAGCAGCCACCCTGGTCGATGGCGACATCCACCATCACGGTGCCGGGTTCCATCATTTTTAGCATATCCTTCGTGATGAGCCGGGGCGCCTTGTCTCCCGGAACGAGCACAGAACCCACGATGATGTCCACATCAGGAAGTTCACGCTCGATGTTATGGCGGTTGGAATATACCGGCACCACATTGGCAGGCATCTCAGCCTTCAGTCTTCTCAGCAGAGGCAAGGAAATGTCGGTGATGATCACCTGTGCACCCATGCCCGCTGCGACATGAGCCGCAGCCTGACCGACGACACCGCCGCCCAACACCAGCACTTTGGCAGGTTTCACACCCGGAACGCCGCAGATGAGCTTGCCCTTGCCACCTTTCGTCTTTTGGAGATAGTATGCCCCATTGATGGTCGCCATACGGCCCGCCACCTCACTCATCGGAATCAGCAGAGGCAGCGAACGGTCTGGCAACTGCACCGTCTCGTATGCGATGCAGACGCCCCCGCTGGCGATCATCGCGTCGGTGAGCGGTTTGTCGCATGCGAAATGGAAATAGGTGAAAATGACCTGTCCGGGCTTCACCAGCTTATACTCCGGTTCGATGGGTTCCTTGACCTTGACGATCATATCTGCCGCCGCGTAGGTCTCATCTATGGTAGGAAGGATCTGGGCACCCGCCTTCACATACAGTTCATCGGGGAATCCGCTACCCTCTCCTGCCGTATGCTGCACAAAGACCTCATGTCCGTGAGCGACCAACTCAGCCACGCCGGCGGGCGTCATGCCCACTCGGTTCTCATTGTTCTTGATTTCTTTTGGAATACCGATTCTCATTGTCTTAAGGATTAAAGGTTAGACATTTCAAGTTTCGCATTTGCTCAACTTGCAAGTAGTTAAGTAGTTAAGAAGTTATCGCTTCGCTGAGTAGTACTTCACTTCTTTAACTACTCTCAACTTGCGGAAGTTGAATTAAATTATTTTGTCAGGTTGTTGACATATTTCACGGGTGTGCCCTCTTTCTTGAGCACATCGGCAAAAGTCTGCGGGGACACCGTCACCGGACCCTTCATGAATTCCGGGATATTGAAGCACTTCATGGAGCGCCTGTTGTAGTCGGGGTAAGCCTGAGGCAGTTCGAACGGTTTGGTGCCTTTTCCATTCGCATCCACATGCGCGAAAAACGGACGTGTAAAGCCGCCATCATCACGTCTGCTGCTGAATACCACCCACTTGCCGTTGCTCGACCACGAGTGATAACTCTCCGTCTGCGGTGAGTTGAGTTCATCCGCCCTTCTTGCCTCCGCAGTCTGCAAATCCATCATCCACAGGTCTGCATCCCGGTGCCAGATATGGAAGCACCCATATTGTCCGAGTGTGAACAGGAGCCACCGCCCATCGGGAGAAATTCTCGGCAGGGTTGCACTCTTGTCGAGTGAGTCGGCGTTGAACACCAGTTGCCGGGGACCGAACTGCATGGTCTCGGGGTCGAAGGACTTTTTGTAGATGTTGTATTTGATTTCCTTGGCCCGCCGGATGGTCTCTATCTCCTTCTCGATGGTATCGCTATACTCAAAATGAGCGCTGCAATAGTAGAGCGTCTTCCCGTCGGGAGCCCAGAACGGGAACACCTCCATCTCATCGGGGTCGTTCTCGATATTGGTCACCTCTGCTTTGTCCACGTCGAAAGCAATCAGGTCGCTTCCCGCATCGAAGACCTCAATCTTGTTGAGGTCGCGGGTATGGAAGGTCTGACTGGTCTTGTTGGTGGAATAGACAATCAGTTTGAGCCAGGGATGCCAAGTAGGATAAACGCCGGCTGAGAGAATGGAGTCATGGCGCATGTTGATTTTGGTGAGTTTCCC
>CAMZHP010000330.1 GCA_947306845.1 uncultured Prevotellaceae bacterium | reverse complement strand
CTGCTCCCACTACAGCGGTGAGTTCTTCCAAGGAAGCCATGCGGATGCGCTTCACCGAACGGAATTTTTTCATTAAGGCATCCCTTGTCTTGGGTCCGATGCCCTGAATTTCGTCCAATTCGGATTGCAGGGCATGTTTGCTGCGCTTGTCACGGTGGAACTGAATGGCATATCTGTGTACCTCATCCTGCATCTGTGTCAAAATATGAAACAGTTCGCTGTCTGTTTTCATGCCTATGACTACTGGAGGGAAGCCAAAGAGCAATTCATTGGTGCGGTGCCGGTCGTCCTTGGCGAGTCCTGCGATGGGTATATCCAAGTGCAATTCATCCTCCACCACTTGTCTGACCACCTCCATCTGACCTTTTCCGCCATCAGTGATAATGAGGTCGGGTAGGGGAGTGCCCTCATCTTGCATGCGTGTATAGCGTCGGCGTACCACCTCCTGCATGGACGCATAATCATCGGGGCCTACAACAGTTCTAATGTTATATTTACGATAATCTTTCTTGCTGGGTCGCATGGCCTTGAATACCACACAGGCAGCCACGGCATCCGAACCGCTGATATTGGAATTATCGAAGCATTCTATCTGATAGGGTAGCTTGGACAATTTCAAAGCTGTCTGCAGTTCTTTCATCAACCGTGTCTGACGTTGCTCAGGGTTGAGTTTTTCCGACTGCTTCATCCTGTCCACCTTGTATTGCTTTCCATTCATCTCGGAGAGTTCCAGCAGGTGTTTTTTGTCTCCTCGTTGCGGGATGAAAAAATCCACTCCCTCAAGTTTCCATTCCAGTTCGATGGGAACGATGACTTCCTTTGCCGTACTCTGAAACCGTTCGCGTATCTCTGGTATCGCCATGGCGAGCAGTTCAGCGTCACTCTCATCGAGTTTTCTTTTGTATTCTATCGTGAATGCTTGGTTGATGCTGCCGTTCGTGACATGGATGTAGTTGACAAAAGCGTTGTGGCCTGTGTGGTCGTTGGTGATGCTGAATACATCGATATTGTGCAGCGTGTGACTGACCACCTCGCTTTTGGCACAGTAATTCTCTATCAGTACAATTTGCTGCTTGACATATTCGGCCTCTTCGAACCTCAGTTGAGCGGCCAAATCCATCATTGTCTCAGTCAGCTTCCAGATGAGTTCACGGGTATTTCCTTTGAGGATTTCTTTCGCCTTCTGGATGTTTTGCAGATAATCTTCTATCGATTGTTTCCCGATACAGGGAGCATCACAGAGATGGAGATGATATTTCAGGCAGGGCTTATATTTCTCTTCCTTGATTTTTTCGGGCAGGATGGGTGTGTTGCACGGTCTGGGCTTGCATATTTTCCTGATGAGCTCGAGGAGAGCCATCATAGGACCAGCATTGCTGTAGGGCCCATAGTAGGTGCCCCACTTCCGGTTGATGTTTCTCGTCTTGAAAATGCGGGGCAGGGGCTCATTGGTGACGCAGATGCTGGGATAGGTTTTCCCATCCTTTAGCAGCACGTTGTAGCGTGGCTTGTATTTCTTGATGAGGCTGTTTTCGAGCAGAAGTGCATCCTCCTCGGTCTTCACCACCGTATAGGTGATATTGCGGATTTTGCTTACCAGCACTTTGGTCTTGAAGCGGTCAACCTCTTTGTGGAAATAAGATGCCACACGGCGTTTCAGGTTCTTGGCTTTTCCCACATAGATGATGACCCCATCCTCGTCCCAGTATTGGTAGCTCCCGGGTTGTTCCGGCATGTTGAGGACGATGTTTTTGAGTCTTTCCTTGAGCTGTGTTTTGTCTTCGCCTTTCATGGTGAAAGTCATGTTTCACGTGAAACACTTTCAATAAAAAAAGAAGTGGTCGGCAAGGGTAGGGAAGAGAGCCCACACACAGGTGATGTTTTCCACACGTCTTCCCTTGCCGGCCACGGTGCACTCATACTTTGATGAGAGTGGTAATTTCAATGTCGTCGCCGATGGTCTTTCTGCCATCAAGTCCTTCATTCACCAATTCGATGATGAAGTTCATATACGTCTTCTTGGGATTGAATTTTCTCACAAGGTTGAGTGCAGCCCTCATGGTGCCACCGGTGGCGAGCAAATCATCATGCAGCAGCACCACATCATTTGCCTCAATGGCATCCTCATGGATTTCGATGGTGTCCTCGCCATACTCCTTCGTATAGGTTTCCTGCACGGTCTTGGCAGGGAGTTTGCCAGGTTTGCGGCACAGCACTATGCCCGCGCCGAGTCTCACGGCAAGAGCGGAGGCCATGACGAATCCCCGGCTTTCGATGCCGACGATCTTGGTGATGCCCTTGTCCTTGTAAATCTCATAGAGTTCATCGACCATGATGTGGAGGCACTCGGCGTTCTTGAACAGGGTGGTAACGTCTCTGAAATTGATTCCCTTAATAGGGAAGTCGGGGATGCAGCGGAGGTTGTCCAATAATACTTTGTTGTTCATGCTATGTTATTGATTGATTCGATTGTTCCACGTGAAACAATAAAAAATATTTACAATTTTAATATCATTGCCATTGTGAGTTCAGTCAAGTGTTATGAAAGGGATTCATTGCGTCTCAGTGTAGGCACTTTGAAATATTTGCATACATCTCATTGGATGTGCAGCCCAATCCTCTATCATATATCATAAGGTTGGTATTTTTCTGCGAAGATAGTGTTTTTTCTCCACAAAGCCAAATTATTGATAAGATTTTTGGGAGGTTCATCTTCCCATCAACACCAGCATGGCGTTGATATCACTTGGAGAAACACCTGGTATGCGGCTTGCCTGAGCCAGGGTTTCAGGATTAACACGTGCCAGCTTCTGCCGTGCCTCAATGGAAATCTGCGTCATATTGGGATAATCGAAATGCCCACGGATTTTTATATCTTCCAAACGTCTCATCTTGTCCGCCACCATTTTTTCTCGCTCGATATAACCTTTGTATTTCATCAGCACCTCGGCAGCCTCAGCAATCTCTTCCCGTCTGTTGGATAATGAGGCGACAGCATTGGCCAAGGCAGGCACCATCTGCATGAGTTCTTTTAGACTGACCTGAGGACGACCCAGCAGGTCGATGGCCTTGCAACCATAATGGAGTGGGGTAGTGCCCAGCGATTCCAACATGCAGTTCACCTCCTTGGGACGAATA
Source organism: uncultured Prevotellaceae bacterium (assembly GCA_947306845.1). The sequence continues at coordinate 451 of CAMZHP010000330.1, read as the reverse complement.
TGCGACTCCTCGCAGATGCTGATGATGCGTTGGATGGCATCCTTCTTTTCCATCCAATGGTCATAGCGCTCACGGGTAGCAAGACCCAATTGATAGGAACGCTCCGTCAACCGTGCGTCTGCGTCATCCTGTCGGAGCAGGATACGGTATTCCGCCCGAGACGTGAACATGCGGTAGGGCTCATCCACACCCTTGGTCACCAGATCATCGATGAGCACACCGATGTAACTCTCGTCACGGCGCATGACAAATGGTTCGCCACCACCACAGCGGATGGCCGCATTAATACCTGCCACGGTACCTTGACCACCGGCCTCCTCGTATCCAGTGGTGCCATTCACCTGACCAGCCAGGAACAATCCTGTCACCACTTTCGACTCCAAGGAATGATTCAATTGCATCGGGTCGAAGAAGTCATACTCGATGGCATAACCCGGACGATACACCTTCA
>CAMZHP010000329.1 GCA_947306845.1 uncultured Prevotellaceae bacterium | reverse complement strand
CTATCAATCCCCTTCTTTCAATCTAAAATACAACAACCAAAATTCATATAATACGAAGAATATGAAAGAACAAGAAATCGCACGTATTATCCGTGACGTTTTGGCGGCAGAAGAAAAGGTCGTCAAACAACTCCGTGCAGAAAAAAGGGCAACAGGAGACTATAGCAAAGTAGTTATTGTTCCGTATGGCGACATGGAGATGAGGTTTGAAGTACGGAAGACGCTTGGTCAATATCCTCCTGTTTCCTTCAAACTCCGGCATCTGGTGAGTGTGATGAAAGAAGGAAAAGCGATTGTCCGTTGCAACGTGGCCCAATTGAAGTGTAGATATTGCATGGGGATATTTTCAGAGAAAAACCATACCGACAAGTATAAGTCGTGGGTTGTCGTTTGCGACTATAGTCGGGTGAAACCATTATTCCGGTCGGGTGACACGCTTTGCGTCGACAACAACGGGAAGGCTGCATTTGTCAAAGTGGAGGTTTTGTCAGAGAAATTGGAAGAGAACCCGTTCTGGGGTAGCGTGGACTGCTTGCGGAGAGTCCGACTAAGCAAGGTGTTGGGACATCAAGAGACATTGGCTTTTGCGCCAAGGCAAACCTATGCGACAGATTGGGACAAAATGGAAACCTATGTGGCAGATGACAGTACACAGGAGTTTTTTGGCGACAAAGATACCTTGGAGATGGATCTCTCCACCCATTATACATCAGAGGAAAGACACTATGACGGCTGCTATTGGTATGAATACACTGAAGAGGCTACCCATAATAACAGCGAGTTGCAGTTGGCCGTTCCCACCACAGAGGCAGAAATACTCAGACAACTTCGGCAAGAGGCCTTAAAAAGACTGTTGTACGACTGTCAAGCTGAATTCTGCTATGGTGACCCTAGGGTGAAGAAGAACAAGAAGGATTATCTTATCCTGGAAGAGGAAACAATAGACAAGATATATGAAGAATACATGTCTTGGCTGAGAGATAACTGCACCCGTTATCCCGAAGATGCACCCAGTGGTGAATTCACCGGCATCGCCATCAATTATCACGGGAAAGAGAACCTGGTACCTACGTTTGATGTCACTGGCAGTCAGGTTAGAATAGAATATCATAACTGAACAATCCATCATCACTATGACTTTCAAAGACTATTGGAAAGAGAAGGCCGCGAAGCGGCGAAAAGGCTGGGCATCAAAATTCAAGCGACTGTCTGAAGAGGGTGGAGAATTAGAGTATTTTCGAAATATGGCATTCTCCCCTCTTGACTATTCTGGCCCTTTCAATTTTGACAATTACAAGAAAGCACATTACACCATGAACAATCCCATCATGCAATGGCGGCAGATGGACTTCAGCTTTTCAGAAAGCGGACTACGCGCTGCACTGGAAGCCGAGGGTGCCGAAATGGACAGCTTCAAGATGGTGGTAAGCCGGCGGTCCATCAAGGGTAAGCAGGCACCAAAGTCAAATAACGGATGGAAAACCTACCCATGCATGAACCCCAAGAAACGCGATAGGTACGAGACCATGTATCGTGCTTGGTTGAAAAGGGTGTATGAGATATGCACCGATGTGGAAATAGTTCACTTGACCTACGGGCAAGTCACCATGACCATCCACCGCTACAGTACTGAGGGAATGCCTTTCGGCTATTATGAACTGAATCCCTGCGAGCAACTGACGGAAGCCTACTTTTTGTTGCATGAAGCCGATTTCTACACACTCAACACCGCTACGCTGCTCATGGAGGCTGCCGCGGAATGGGAACTGCGTCAGGATGAGTTCCTTTACTATGCCAAGAGGTGGAAGATTCGTACGATGGAAGCCTTCACAACCGACAGCATAGAGCTCAAAATGTGGAGCGAAAAGAAGTTGCAGAAGAAGATTCCGGAATACATAGCAAAAGGCTACAATCTCGACAAAATCATCGAGCAAGTGTGCCGTCCTTGGAAGGTGGCCATCAAGAAATATATCGAAGCTGTTACTGAAAGGGAGGAGCAGGTGCCATATAGCAAGTTTGATCCTTATCATTTCAACGTAGAGGACTTTATCAAAAATCCGCTTCGTCTTTTCTTTGACAGGGAGGGCTTGCGGGAGGCGAAGATATGGAAGTCTGAAGGAACATGTTATGACATTTGTATGGAATTTAAGGGCTATCAGGCTGGACACAACTCTATAAAAAGGCTGTTTTATCCCAATACGCATTACCCTATGTGCGGCATTCCCATCCCCGACTGGACCCCGTTGATCGCCATCGCCGAATACCTGAAGGCGATGCCAAAGCTCAGTCAACAGTTGGACGAGACGATAGCCACAGTCCATCACATTTACGACCAGCTGAAGCAGTAGAACAAAGATTACGATTCCAAGAGAACTTGTCAAAACCCTTGACACCCCATTCCTATCCGATGATACAGAATAATTAGGAATGGGGCTTTTTAGATGATAATTTTGCACACAGAAAAGATGAGGGTTAAAATTTTTATCTTCCATTTTTTGAATTTTTTTGTGTGTATTACCATATTATTAAAAACGGCAACGATATGAAGAACGATATAACCATTAACAAACAAGCACTATGATACAGAAATACAAACAAACAGCAATCGACTACAAAAAGAATGTAGCAGGGAAATTCATGCTCGTGGAGGGTGCAAAACTCCGCCAGCGCGTGGAAGGTGAGCAACTATGTGTTACCCGCAAGATAGATGGCCACATGCAATGCGTATGCTATGACAACGGCGAAGTGGTGATGCTCAACTCGAATGGACGACAGGTGGCAGAGCATCTCAACTGCCTTGATGTCTTTACCGAAGCCGTGAGAACAGCCGGTATCAGCCAATTGGTGGTGGCAGCAGAGCTCTACCTTCCCGCCCGTGATGGTGGACGTCCACGCTGCGGCGATGTGCAAAGAGCTTTGGCAGACGAGACCCTTCGCGACCAACTCTGTCTCGCCCCCTTCGACATCGTGGAACTCAACGGTGAGGCCTGGCACGAACACTATGCAGAGACCCATGGAAAACTCCGAAGCATCTTCAAAGAAGACACGATCGCTCCCGTGCAGATGCAGACGGCATCTTCCCACGATGAGGTGCAAGCCATCTATGATCAGTGGGTGGTGGAAGAAGGTGCCGAGGGACTGGTCATCCACTCCGAGTCGTCTATGATATGGAAGGTGAAGCCACGCCACACCATCGATGCCGCCATCATCGGCTATACCGTCGGAGACCGTGGTGTGCGTGACCTGATGTTGGCAGTGAGGCGCGAGGATGGTTGTTTCCAGATGTTTGCCCATGCTTCGGGCGGTCTTGGTGATGAAGACCGCAACACGCTGGCAAGCCGACTTGCCACCATGCACGTGGAGTCGCAATATGTGCTTTCCGACTCGCGTGGCATCGCCTATCAAATGGTGAGGCCGGAAATCGTCTTCGAGGTGAGCGTCATCGAGCTGGTGGCTCGCGGCAATGACGACAAGGTGCGCATGAACCCTCTGCTCCGCTATCTCCCCTCTTCCACTGGAGAGGGGTCAGGGAGTGAGGCTGGATGGCTGATGGAAGGCATGACACCTGGCGTGTCGGCTTTGGGACTGACTTTTG
>CAMZHP010000328.1 GCA_947306845.1 uncultured Prevotellaceae bacterium | reverse complement strand
ACTTGCAGGCGAGTATTGACAAATTGGGATGGAAACGCACCAACCGTTTTTCTCCGGGCTATTGTGAATGGGCTACCGAAGAGCAGCAAAAACTGGTGCCTCTGCTCGGCAATCCCAATCCCTGTGGGGTATGGCTGACAGAAAGTGCGCTGATGTGGCCCGTCAAGTCAGTGAGCGGTATCATTGGACTTGGAGAGAATGTCTCCTACCATGAATATGCCTGCCATCTATGCCAACTCACCCATTGTTTCCGGAGACGTTAACTGAGTAATTCTTTGGCTACGGTCACAGCCGCATTGGCATTGTCACTATAGCCGTCGGCACCTATCTCGTTGGCATAGCTTGCGGTGACGGGGGCACCTCCCACCATCACTTTCACTTGGTCGCGGATGCCAGCTACCTCTAAAGCACTGATTACCTCACGCATGTAGCCCATCGTGGTGGTGAGCAATGCACTCATGCAGAGAATGTCGGGACGACTACGCTTTACCTCCTCGATAAAACGGTCTGCCGAGACGTCGATGCCGATGTTGATGACCTCAAAACCACAACCTTCAAGCATCGAGGCCACCAGATTTTTGCCGATGTCATGAAGGTCGCCCTTCACTGTTCCTATCACGATGCGCCCCAACGTTTGTGGACGCGGACCCTGTGCTTGCGACTGGATGGCGCTGAGTGCTGATTTCATGGCGCGGCCTGCCATCAGCAACTGTGGCACGAATGCTTTTCCTTCCTCAAAATCCTGTCCCAGGCGGGTCATTGCAGCAATCATCTCGTGATCGATAATCGTCTGTAAGGATTTGCCGTTGTCCATCTCCTTTCGGGCAAGATTTACAGCTGTTTTCTCATCGCCCTTGTAGATGGCGTCAAACAACGTTTCTGCCGCTCTTTCATTCGACTTAGTTTCTCCCCTTACAATTTGTTTGTCGAGTTCACTGATGTCCTCTCGTTTTTGCAGGCGATGGAGCCTGTCTCCTGTTATTGCTATACCAGGCTGATAGGGAGAGAGGAAAATATCAGGTGCAGGTTGAACGACTTGGGCAAATCTGCTGATGTAGGCATCGGTGGTACCACAACATCCTCCGATGATGTTGAGCCGATGAGCATCGAGCAATGGCCATACTTCCGCCAGCAATTCCTCTGGCGTCTTGGAATAGAAGCCCTTGCTGTCTGGTTGCCCAGCATTAGGGTAGAAAGAAATGTGATAGGGTGTCGATTGTGCCAACAGGTGCAGCAAGGGGATAAATCGCCTCACCTCCGACAGGCAGTTGAGTCCGATGGAATATATGGGAAGTCCGGCCAGAGACTTGATAAATGGGATGATAGACTGGCCGAGCATGTTGTGCCCTTCTGGTGTGGCGACAGAGAAACTGAGCATCAGTGGCAGCCGTTTTCCACGGCAGTTCATAGCCTCGAGGGCAGCATCGCAGGCGATACGGGCATTTTCGAGGTCAAAAATCGTCTCTATCAAGATGGCGTCCACACAACCGTCGATGAGTGCTTTCATCTGTTCGAGATAGGCTTCATGGAGCAAGTTGGGGGAGAGTGGGTTGCCGTTGGCGGCTTCCGATGAGCAGATACGGCTGGTGGGGCCAACGCTTCCTAATACAAAGCGGGACTTTAGTGGTGTTCGTTCTGTGTATGAGTCGGCTGCACGGCGTGCAATTTGGCATGCTGCAAGGTTGATAGCGCGTGCCTCTTCGGCGAGTCCGTAGTCGCCGAGTGAGATGCGTTGTGCGTTGAAGGTGCAGGTCTCTATCATGTCGGCGCCTGCCTCAAGATAGCGTCGGTGGATGTCCTCGATGATGTCAGGCCGTGTCAGACAGAGCAGGTCGTTGCAGCCAAGTAATTGTCCTTCGTGTGTGGCAAACTGCTTTCCTCTAAAATCATCTTCACTCAGTTGGAAACGTTGTATCATCGTACCCATACCGCCGTCGAGCACCATGATGCGGTCGGAGGGGAAGGGATGATGTGGGGTGGCTGCTGTGGTAGGCGATGTGCGTCGTGCCTTTGCTACGATTTCCATCGCTTGTTCCACTTCTTGTTCGTTGTGGAAATCCATTTCGATATGCACGCCCTCCGTACCGATGTGGTCGAGTAGGTCGGGCAACTCATCGAGTGTCACCCATGATGCCATGATGCTCTTTCCACCGTTAAGGATTTGTCGGTAGAGGTCATACCATTTCTTGTTTCCACCCTGGGGCTCACCCACACCGGGAGTCCACTGAATGGCATTGAGTTCGCTGATTTCCAAGAGAGCTGGCAAATGACGGATGGCACCCACACCGTCGAGATGATATAATGTGTAGTCGATACGCTGGCATTGTTCCCTGATGAATGGCTGCACAAAGCGCCTATAATCGTCTTCGCTGATCATAGTCGATATGTCGCTCTGCAGTTTTGCCATCTTTCCTGGCGCCCAGGAAGAGAAATAGCAGAAGGCCATCTCGTCGCCCTCGCGGATGATGTCGTAGAGTTCGTCGAACACGGTGAAGTAGATGTCGTTGATTCGTTGCATCTGCCGTTCCACCTCTTCGGGACGCATCACGGTGTCGATGAGCACTTGGTCGGTGCCTTTCAGGGCAGCCAGTACATCGAGTCCTTCCATTAGGTCGGGCATGCCTACATAGTAATGCCCCTTTGAACATTGCTTGCAGCAGCGTAGCAATTGCTTGTGCAGTAGATAGTTGGGGTGGTTGGGGTCAAATGGAATGGAAGGGTCAAAATTGGGGTGGGGATGAATCCAGATGGTGTCCTCGCCTCCCTCAAACACACCACCGAGGATGGCCGCCAGTGATCCCGGTCCCAAATGTGTGTTGGCCACAGGCAGGATGTCGGCTTTTAGTGAACTGTGCGCTACATACCAGTCGAGATAGCGGGCTCGCCATTCGGGGTCGAACCATTTCTGATGGAGATCTCGGGGAGGGGGAGGGGGGATGATGTCATCGTGGGCGACCACGCCTTCTTGAAAGTGTTCCCACATGTTGAGAATTACTCCTTGATGGTTCCACCAGTCGATATAGCGACGCTTGGTCGCTTCCATATTTGGTTTCCACGAATTCATCATAGTATGTACTGAAAATGGTTTTTGCAAAATTAATCAATCTGCAGCGAATATCCAAACAAACCATGCATTATTCTTGAATTCTTGAGACAAGCATGAACTCTTAGATGCCAACGGTGGCGGTAATAGCCGCCTAGGTGATATGACTCCCCAGCAATCCCATTAACTCTAAAGGACTCTAAAGCCCACCGGCATTGTCCGTGATGCTACCGGTAGGATTTGTGGTCAGACTGCCCGTGACTTCGTGAAGACCAAGACCAGTAGGGGAGGGAGTATGGATATCCGTTCTATCATTTCGACTCGCCAGAGGTGCGAGAGCGCATCTTGTATTCCAATGGTCTTTCAAAGCAGGTTTCATAAAGCGTCCTGCCCCTGAACTCCCTGTAGTCCACATCCATCAATGTTAAGGTAAAGGATGGTGGCGAAACTGTTGCCATCACCTTTTTCAAATCTGACAGCCTAACATCTAATGACCTTATCCTGCCAAGTGTGACGTGCAGCATGAAGTCGGAGTGAATCGCACAGCCGACGGCTTTCATATCCGCACAGAT
>CAMZHP010000327.1 GCA_947306845.1 uncultured Prevotellaceae bacterium | reverse complement strand
GCTGTAAAGTCTCAAAACGATAATTCTTACTCATAACCTTATCCTTTCTTTTTTTTATTAATAGTTAATATTTTTGTCTTTAATTGTTTTTTTGTCTTTTTGATGGTGCAAAGTTACAAACAGTAGAAATTTCCTCCAAATTTCTTGCAGAATTCAGAAGATATCACTAAATTTGCAAATTGAGAAGAAAATATTTCCAAAACGGGCCTTGCAAAGCCCGCCAAACAGAATAAAAATCTACAATATGGCCGAAATACTCGACGAAACCGACCTTCAGATACTGAAAACGCTGCAAAAAAACGCGAAACTGACCACCAAAGAGTTGGCTGATGCCGTGCATCTGACCCCAACGCCTGTCTTTGAGCGACAAAAGAGACTCGAGCGCAAGGGCTACATCAAGAAATATGTAGCTGTGCTTGACCCTGAGAAACTGGGTCAGGGGCTGCTTGTGTTTTGCAAGGTGAAGCTTAAGCAAATCAACCGTGAGATAGCTGAGTCGTTCGTGCGGAGAATCATGCGCATCCCTGACGTGACGGAGTGTTATAATACAAGTGGTGCATACGATTATCTCTTAAAGGTACGTGCACGCGACATGAAGCAGTATCAGGAGTTTGTGCTGACCAAACTTGGCTCTATTGACACCGTCGGTTCTATCGAGAGCACCTTCGTGATGAGTGAGGTGAAGCAGAACTATGGAATCAATATCTGACAAGACCAATGCCTCACCACCGCTGTATGAATCATGCTACCACTCAGGTTCTAGGATTCCTTTTAGTGGCAGTTTCCTTGGCTTGCACAGGTTTTCCAAAATCGCTAACAAACAATCAACATATGAATATGAATAAAGATAATAACGAAAGACCTTCTGACCATGTGCTTCGACAGATGAAGGACATTTACCTCGCGGGAGGCTGCTTCTGGGGAACAGAGCATTATTTCAAACTGATAGAGGGTGTTGCAGAGACGGAAGTGGGCTATGCCAACGGGAACACGGAAAATCCTACCTATCAAGATGTCTGCACCGACTTGACTGGCTTTGCAGAGACCGTACACGTCAGGTACGACCCTGAGGTGGTGAGCCTTGAATTCCTTCTCAGGATGTATTTCAAGGCCATCGACCCACTAAGCGTCAACCAACAGGGGCATGACACAGGCTCACAGTATCGGACAGGAATTTACTACATCGATGCCGCAGACGTCCAAGTAATTAATAAGGTTTATGCCGATGAGCAGCAGAACTATGAACAGCCTTTGGCTGTGTATGTTTTTTTTAGAGAAATTGTGATATGATAGACCAGATTATTGAATTCAACAAGGACTTTGTGGCACGGAAGGGCTACGAGAAGTATATGACAGACAAGTACCCTGATAAGAAATTGGCGGTGCTTTCATGTATGGACACACGGCTGACAGAACTGCTTCCTGCGGCATTGGGATTAAAGAATGGTGACGCCAAGATTATCAAGAACGCTGGAGGCTTAGTCATCTCTGCTTTCGACTCCGCCATGCGCAGTCTGATTGTTGCCGTTTATGAGCTTGGTGTGAAGGAAATCATGGTGGTTGCCCATTCCCATTGCGGTGCCTGCCACATGAGTTATGACCATTTCCACCATGAAATGATTGCCAGGGGAGTGACTGATGAGACGCTTGACACAATCCGTAAGTGTGGTATTGATCTCGATGCTTGGTTGGAGGGATTTAAGGACACCCCGACCTCAGTGCGTAAGACCGTCGATACCATCAAGACCCATCCACTGATTCCGAGCGACATCGTGGTTCGCGGTTTTATCATTGATTCAGAGACAGGAGAATTGGAGGAAATCGAATAGTGAAGCCTGGGCACAGCCCAGGCTTTAATTATTCCCAGCACGAAATGTCTTTTTCGATTTCTGGCAGTTGACTGCGGTGGAATGTCGGTTCCTTGACGCCCTGACGCTTTTGCTGGCAATAGTCGTTGAGCAGCCGGAACGCATATTTGCCGAGGGCTAGGATGGCTACGAGATTGCAGGCGGTGAGAAGTGCCATACACAAGTCTCCTAAGTTCCATACGAATTCGAGGCTCGCCCATGCGCCGAATATCACCATGACACCGCCAGACAGCAGCCGATAGACGGTCATGACGGATTCCTTGGATGTCATGAAGCGAATGTTCGCTTCACCATAATAGTAGTTGCCGATGATGCTGGAGAAGGCAAAGAGGAATATGGCAATGGCGATGAAAATGGGGCCAAAAGAACCAATCTCAGATTGGAGGGCTACTTGGGTAAGGGCAATGCCATTCAGTTCAGGAACGTTGTACAGACCACTGATGAGGATGACGAAAGCGGTGCAAGAGCATACGAGCAATGTGTCAGTGAAAACACCCAATGCCTGAATGAGACCCTGTTTGGCTGGGTGTGATACTGTGGCGGTGGCTGCTACATTGGGCGCGCTACCTTCGCCCGCTTCATTGCTGAACAACCCCCGCTTTACACCGCTTGAAATGGTGGCTCCGATAGCTCCGCCGACAGTCTGCTCCATACCGAAAGCACTGGTGACAATCACTTTCATCACATGCGGTATCGTCTGGATGTTCATCACGATGATTATGATCGCTAAAACGAAATAGCCGATGGCCATCAGCGGAACCAGCACAGCACTGACATTGGCTATACGGTGGATGCCGCCGAACACGATCGATAACGCCAACAGAGAAAGCACTGCACCAACCACTATGGGATCCCATCCAAAAGCTTCTTGCATGGCACTACAGATGGTATTGCTCTGAATGGAATTATACGACAGACCAAACGTGAGAGTCATCAATATGGCAAAAAGCACAGAGAGCCATTTGCAATGCAGTCCTTTGAGAATGTAATAGGCCGGACCACCTATGAAGGAGTCCTTATCCCGCTGCTTGAACAATTGGGCAAGTGTGGACTCAATGAAAGCCGTGGCAGCGCCTATCAGGGCAATGACCCACATCCAGAAAATGGCTCCAGGACCACCGATGGTTATCGCTGTCGCCACACCTGCTAAGTTGCCTGTTCCTACACGGGTGGCAACAGATACGGCAAAAGCCTGAAACGACGAGATATGCTTGTGCTTCTTGTTTTTGTCTTCCTGTACCTCTGTGCCAGAAATGGCCGAATCGGTGAGCAATCGGAACATCTCGCCAATCATGCGAAACTGCACGCCCTTGGTTTTCCATGTGAACCAAAGACCACATGCCACCAAAACGCCTATCAGCACATAGGTCCATATAGCATCGCTGATTTGGGTTATCAGTTCATTCATCTCTCTTTCTTATTGTCGAAAAGTCTTATTCGTCGCAAATATACTAATAAATTATAAAAGACAAAAAACAATCGTTTTTAACCTTTTTAAAAAGCCTCAGTTTGAAATAAAGTCGTTACCTTTGTCATGCAAAATCAACAGTCAAGTTCATGAAGTATCACCGACTATCATTTTACACTTGATGCTGGAACAGATGGAATAGGATGAACATGAAATACAAATTTGGATATGATGAAAAAGTTTCTAATCGCTTTTGCTACGCTACTGATAGTGACAGCATGCAATGACAAGCCGACAAAGGCAGTTGAAAATGAGGAAGAGCTGATCAACGCTATCGAACAGCTCAGAGA
>CAMZHP010000326.1 GCA_947306845.1 uncultured Prevotellaceae bacterium | reverse complement strand
TGTTGTCTGTTTCACAAAAATTGCCTAATTTTGCTATCAAATTGTAAACAACACGAATATTTTACTAACCGAAGAGCAACACAATGGCTACTGAGAAAATCGACCAACTTGATAAGAAAATCCTCTGTATCCTTTCAAAAAACGCCAGAATACCGTTCAAAGACGTGGCTGCTGAGTGCAATGTATCGCGCGCGGCCATCCATCAGCGTGTGCAGCACCTCATCGAGAATGGCATCATCACCGGAAGCGGATTTGACGTTAATCCCAAAAGTCTCGGATACCATACATGTACCTATGTAGGCATCACCCTGGAGCGAGGAAGCATGTATAAATCGGTCTGTGAGCGGCTGGTGCATATTCCCGAAATCGTGGAATGCCATTTCACCACCGGGCCCTACACCATGCTGGTGAAGCTCTACGCACGCGACAACGAACAACTCATGGACCTGCTCAACAACCAGTTGCAGAGCATTCCCGGTGTGGTGGCCACTGAGACGCTCATCTCGCTAGAGCAGAGCATCAAACGAGAAATACCGGTCAGGACAGAAGATATAGAACTATAAGCTATGGCATCCTTTGACCTCAGCACACATCTAGACAATATCTATGCCTCGTTTCCCGAGGCCAAGCAAAAACCGATCATAGGAATTACGGCCAATTTCCAGGAAGGGATGGCCACCATGACACAGGCCTATTACCAACAGGTGGTGGACGCTGGAGGAACACCCGTGCTTATCCCCCCTGTGGCCGACAAGGATGTCATCATCAATACACTTGAGGGTATCGACGGACTTCTCCTGTCGGGTGGCGCCGATATCAATCCCCTGTGGACGGGGGAGGAACCCAGGCAGGAGCTGCACCATATCAATGCGCGGCGCGACCTGCCCGAACTGCTCATCACCCAACTGGCCTATAACCGACAGATTCCCATATTGGGCATCTGCCGTGGCATACAGACCCTCGCTGTGGCTCTTGGAGGAAAGGTGATGCAGGACATTGAATCTGTCATGGCAGAGCAGGAGCAGGCAGAAGCCGAGAATGCAGACAAGAAGAAAAAGAATAAGGAGAAAGAGCCGGTGGTGACCAGGCAGAGGGTGGTGAAGCACACACAGGACTGTGAGCGCAATCAGCCCACCCACTCCGTGGACATTGACAAGGACTCCATCATCTACCGCATCTACAAAAGTGAGCGGATATACGTCAATTCGTTCCACCATCAGGCGGTGGCCGACCCCGGCACGAAGTTCCGCATCACCGCCAAGGCTCCCGACGGGGTGGCCGAGGCTATCGAGAGCAAGGAGTTCAAGCCCATCCTCGGTGTGCAGTGGCATCCGGAGAACCTGGAGGCCGACGGGAGAAAACTCTTCGAGTGGCTCGTGGCGCAGGCCAGCAACTACAAGTTGGCCAAGCGCCTGCATGATCGGGTGCTCACCCTCGACACACACTGCGACACTCCCATGTTCTTCCACCAGGACATCAAGTTTGACCAGCGCGATCCACGTATCCTCGTCGATCTGCACAAGATGACCGAAGGGCGACAGAATGCCGTCATCATGGCTGCCTATCTGCCGCAACCCAAGATGGGGGAGACGTTCTCATCGAAAGTGGCATTCGATGTCAATACCCCGATGGAATATACCGACTTCATCTTTGACAAGATAGAGGCCATCGTCAGAAGCAACCGCAAGTACCTGAGCATCGCCCGTACGCCCGCAGACCTCTTTGAGGATAAACGGAAGGACCGCAAGTCGGTGATGTTCGCCATTGAAAATGGCATTGCGCTCAACCACGACATTGAGAATATCAAGCACTTCGCCCAAAGGGGAGTGGTCTATATCACCCTTTGCCACAACGGCGACAACGATATTTGCGACAGCGCCAAGGGCTGTGACACCAACCATGGCGTGAGCAAGTTTGGAGAGAAGGTCATCAAGGAGATGAACAGGCAGGGCATCATGGTGGACCTCAGTCATGCCAGTGAGCAGAGCTTCTATGACGCCCTTGAAATCAGCAAGACTCCCATTGTATGCAGCCACTCCAACTGCAAGGCTCTCTGCGACGTGCCCCGCAACCTGACTGATGACCAGCTGCGGGCCATTGCCAAGAAGGGCGGGGTGGTGCATATCACCCTCTACGGCGGTTTTCTGCGTGCAGAGGGCGAGGCAACCATCAGGGATGCCATCGAGCACCTCAACCATGCCGTGCGCATCATGGGCATCGACCATGTGGGACTGGGTTCGGACTTCGACGGCGACGGCGGAGTCATAGGACTTGCTAATGCCTCGGAAATGTTGAACTTCACCCTCGCCTTGCTGAAAAACAAGTACAGTGAGCGCGATATCCAGAAAATCTGGGGCGGCAACTGGTTGCGTGTGATGGCGCAGGTGCAAAAAAATTGAACATTTAAAAAATCATACGATTGTGGATAAGAGTAGGAACGCGATGAATATCGTCCGCAGGAATCTCGTTGTCATGGCTGTCGCCTTTGCAGCGATGCTGTTATTCAGCAATGCTTCCTGCCATCGCGGAGGCAACACGAACATAGAGGTGATAGAGGTGGAGAGCATCGGACCCGAGTTCGAGGCTGACTCTGCCTGGGCTTACTGCTATGCGCAGTGCGCTTTTGGTCCCAGGACGATGAACAGTGAGGCCCATGAGCAATGCGCAGAGTGGATAGCGGAGAAATTCCGCCAGTTGGGATGCACGGTGGAATTGCAGAAAGCCGCACTGACAGGATATGACGGCACGATGCTCAGGGCAACCAACATCATCGCACGCCATCACCCGGAGCGGCAGCGGCATATCCTCCTCTGTGCCCACTGGGATAGCAGGCCATGGGCTGACAACGACCCCGACAGCACCAATTGGCAAAAACCGGTAATGGCGGCCAATGACGGGGCAAGCGGTGTGGCGGTGATGCTGGAGATAGCACGCCTGCTGCAGCTGAATGACTCGCTCAGTGTGGGGGTGGATTTCGTATGCTTCGATGCGGAGGACTGGGGAGTCCCACAATGGACCAACCGCTCCGACGAGAACTCCTGGGCTTTGGGCGCACAGTATTGGGCCAGCCAATACAAAGCAGAAGGCTATACCACAGAGTTCGGCATCCTGCTCGACATGGTGGGCGGAGAGGCTGCGCAGTTCCATCAGGAGGGCATGTCCATGATGATGGCGCCACAGATAGTCGAAAAGGTGTGGAGGGCAGCACATCAGGCGGGATACAGCGGCTATTTCCCCATGTCGCCAGGCGGTAACATCACCGATGACCATCTGCCTGTCAACGAGAAGGCGGGCATCCCCACCATCGACATCATTGCTTATTATCCCAATTGCGAGAGCAGTTCTTTCGGTCCCACATGGCATACCATCAACGACACGATGGACCATATCGATAAAAACACCTTGAAAGCAGTTGGCCAGACGTTGGTGCAGGTGCTGTTCACACTCTGACAATTCAGCATCTCTCCAGCAACAGGCAAGACACAATTGCCAAAAGACATACTACGCCAACCTGTTTCTATTACTAAAACACACCGGCGCCAGACCTCAGTGATGAGGCTGGCGCCATTTTTTTAGGGGTGGGGGGTGAGAGGTGAGGAATGAACTATAACTGTCCGGCTTCGACCATGAGGACAACAC
>CAMZHP010000325.1 GCA_947306845.1 uncultured Prevotellaceae bacterium | reverse complement strand
CTCTGCTCTTCCCTCTGCTCTTCCCTCTGCTCTTCCCTCTGCTCTTCCCTCTGCTCTTCCCTCTGCTTTAGCGGTGGTCACCACGTCCTCTGCGGCATATACGCTGATCATGTAGTCATCGTAAGCCAACCGTTCCGCTTCACTCATGCGCATGTAATTGAGTTTCTCACGAGCTTCCTGCAAACCGGGAGCCGTAGTATCCTCACGGATGACACCGTCTTTGAGGTAGTCCATCCACTCTTCTATGGGAGTTTTTGCCACCTCATTGAACTGGTTGACACGCAACAGGAAAAACTCCGGAAATACCTCCTCAGGAGAAATAGACTGACCTGACTTCTTAGGCCTTACCTCCTCTTCTTCTGATTTGGAGAATTTAAGTTCCGACTGCGGATGTGTCATTCCATGGAAAGAGAAATTCCCATGATAGGCAAAGTCCTCACCTTCACCCAAGTCAAAATACAGCACACTGATGGAATAGACTTTTTTGATGTTCCTGTACCCTTCACCTCTTTTAAGTTGCTCTGTGATGGCCTTCGACACTCCAAAAAGGATGCGGGGCATAAAAAAAGTCTCACGCCCAAGCTGCACTTCAACAAGGATAATCTCCCCCTTTCCTGTTTTAGCCTTCACATCCACTCTATTGAACTTGTCCTCACGGGAATCCTGATTGCTCTCACTCTCAAGAATTTCCTCGATAGTGATTTTATCACCGATGAGAACAGTCATCAGTCCTTCAAGTACGCCGAAGTTAGCTTTGTCACGCAGAATGCGCTTAATAGCCCAGTCAAATCTTATGTAATCACTTTTTCCAGCCATCATTCTATATTATTTGTTGCGAAGATAATACTTTTCAAGTTTATTTCCAAATTTTCTTATGGGTAATTCAAAAAACGAAGCACCATGACCAAGGCTTTCCAAAAATTTTCCTATCTTTGCCATGTTTTATGAATTATTATGGCAATTTTATCAACCTTATAAAAAATCTATGAAACAGAAAGCTATTGTTTATGTGATGCTCGTTGCCTGTTTTTTCTTGGCATCGTGCAAAAACGCAGAGGAGAAATCAGCCAAGAGCACCGACCCTGTTGACATCATTGAGACGCTGAGCAATGATGTTTCCCAACTCAGCGATGAGTGGACGAAAGAAGAGTGGAATGACGCAGCCGACATGTTTGAGAATGCCCTAGGCAATCTTCCCAAATCCATGACGGATGACGAGGAGACGATAGTCGCTTCAGCCGTTTCCAGAATGAAGGTCTATGCGGAACGTCACCGTCGCAGGGCAGCCGAACTTCTTGGGGCTCTGGAAAAATTCAATCCTTCAAAAGCCGAAGTGGAACCTGCCGCTCAGCCTGTAGCCCAACCTGTAGCTGCCAGTCAGCCCGCACCACCAGTTGCCAGTCGGCCAGCGGCCTCCTTACCTCCCGTGGCTGGTCTCTTGACAGCACACGTCATCCGTGAAGGCGGCTACACCAATGTCCGTCAGGGACCAGGAACCAATTATGGCATAGTGACGAAGATCAAGGATGGCAGTCCGATATACTACACAGATTATAACAACAATTGGTGCCAGGTGTATGATGCGTCGGGGCAGTTGCTGGGTTACATGCACTCCAGCAAGGTGATTCGTTCGGGAGCACCCGTTGCCCAACCAGCAAGGGTTGCAACAGGAACGGAATTTGACTGGCTGGCCAACAGATATGCCACCGAAGCAGATTTGCGATACAGTGATGCCAGCCAGCTGCGCATTCTGCGAAATGCCATCTATGCCCGTCATTACTATCGTTTCAAGGATGCCGGTCTGCGCCGGTTCTTCAATGCCATGCAATGGTATGATGGCTATCGCAGTGAAATTCCCGAGTCTGAATTCAACAAGTACGAGAAATATAACATCAATTTCATCAAAAGGCACGAGTAAGCGCTCTGCTCAGCATCCCTATGTCCCCATTTCTCCCAAGAGGTGGGGATTTTTTAAGGGGCAGGACTTCATCCTGCCCCTTCTTTGTATGGTTTCAATATTGAATAACGCTTTCAAAGCCTTCTGATGCTTGAATCGAATTATTCACCAAAAATCTTATTCAGATAATGATGCAGGGGCTTACCGCGAAGGGCACGCTCGACAATCTTACCCTGAGGGTCGATAAGGATATTGTCAGGGATGGCATCGATTTTATAAACCGGAGCAGCGGCACATTTCCAGCCCTGCAAGTCGGAGAGTTGCAGCCACGGCATATTGATCTGTTCAATGGCCTTTAACCATGCTTCCTTTTTCTGGTCAAACGAAATGCCTATCACCTCAAACCCTTTGTTATGGTACTTGTTGTAGGCCTCCAACACATTGGGCATTTCCATACGGCAAGGACCGCACCAAGAGGCCCAGAAGTCGACGAGCACCCACTTCCCTTCACCTACAAAATCACTGATCTTGTGCATCTTGCCATCGGGGTCGGCCATTTCCAAGTCGGTAAACTGCTGACCGATAAAATCATTCTTCGGACTATCCTCTGGCTTCAGCAGAGCAGCCACCTCGTCTCTGGCCTTCTTAAGATAAGGATGGTTGGCAAACACTACTTGCTCTTTGACCAGTTCATCATACGCATCCACTCCATTGTCAAAGAAATACAACTCCGAGAAAGCCAGAGGAATCAGCGTGTTGCGCTCCTCCTTGAAGACTTTGTTGGCCATAGCGATTGATGCATTTTGCGACTTGTTGATTTCTTCCATGATCTCTTCTGCATGCTCCTCAATCTCTTCTCTGGTCAACTTCGACAATTTCGCTTTCATTGCTCTGCCAGGGATATCCGCCTCAATATCATACTTTGTTAAGCGCTCGTTGAGCGGGGAGCCCTTCAACGTACTGTCGTTCAAATTGATAGCCACGGGTGTACCATCATTGAAAAACAACGTCGTCCAATCCTCTCTCCTCACCGTTACTCCCATCAAGGCATCCTTGTCGGTTGTGCCGCTGAATGAGAACTTGCCGCCGGTAACGACCACACTGTCAATCTCACTGTCAGTCAATTTGTCTATCAGATAGACTTTCTTGCCTTCTTTGTCACAAGTTCCGCTGACGGAATACTTCACTTGCTGTGCTACGGAAGGCATCGCTGCAGCAATGAGTGCTGCCAATAAAAAACTTTTCTTCATGTCCATAAAAATAAATTATCTTGAGTATATATAAAATGATCATTTGCTGATGATTATTCCGCCGACATGTCGGCCACCATCTGGCGGTACATGGCATACATGCGGGTGCGGCTGATGTAACCGATGAGCCGAGAGTCTGTGTCGGTGACGGGTAACACGTGGGCGTTGGTCTCATCGAATTTCCGCATCACATCCTCCATCGGGTCATCCACCCCCAAGGTGGCTGCCGGCGGGGTCATCAGCTGCTCGACGGTGAAATGATAATAGAGTTCGGTGCGGAACATTACGTTGCGTATCTTGTTGAGATCCACCTCGCCGAGGAGGTTGCCCGCCTTGTCAAGCACGGGCAGGAATCCCGTCGTACTCATACTGATGACATTGACGAGCTTGCCCAGCGGCATGTCGGGAGAGACAGGGGTGAACTGCCGGTCGATGATGCTGTTGAGGCTCATGAGTGTGAGCACCGCCTTGTCGGTATGGTGAGTAATGAGCTTGCCTTCGCGAGCGAGTCTCATGCCATAGATGCTGTGCGGCTCAAAGATGTAAATGGT
>CAMZHP010000324.1 GCA_947306845.1 uncultured Prevotellaceae bacterium | reverse complement strand
TCGCTTTGCCTTATTCCTTATACATCTCCTCTATCACATCCGCATAATTCCGTGCAAGCACGTTGCGCCGTATCTTCAAGGTATTGGTCAACTCACCCTTTTCCATGCTGAACGGTGTGGGCAGCAGGGTGAAGCGCTTGATGCGCTCATAGCTGGCCAGTCCCTGCTGGAGGGTGTCCATACGCTCCTGCATCATCTCCATGATTCTGGGATGCACACACAATTGCTCACGCGATGTTGTCTTAATGCCCTGCTGAGCAGCATACTCATCAAGCATGGTGAAATCAGGAACAATGAGAGCAGACACGAACTTGCGCTGATCCGCGATGACGGCAATCTGATCGACGAACTTATCGACGAGCAGTTTCGACTCTATGAGCTGCGGGGCAATGTACTTTCCATTGGAAGTCTTGAAGAGATCCTTGATACGCTCCTTAAGGAAGAGCTCACCACCACGCAAATACCCTGCGTCGCCTGTATGGAAGAATCCTTCCTCGTCGAAAGAAGCTGCCGTGAGCTGCTCACGTTTGTAGTACCCCCTTGTGATGGTCGGCCCTTTGAGCAGGATTTCGTCGTTCTCACCGATTTTCACCTGTATGCTGGAGATGGGTCTTCCCACCGAACCGACGGTATAAGGAGTGTTGAGGTGGTCATGTGAGACAGTAGCCAAACTCTCTGTAAGTCCGTAACCCACCATCATGTTAATGCCGATGGAGTGAACGAACTCCTCCACCTCCGGCGACACCGTGGCACCCGCCGTGGGGAAGAAATGGGCGTGCTCAAGACCAAGTTGTTTGCGGATAAGGCTGAAGACCACCTTATTGAAAAACGCATACTCCATCTTGAGATGGGGCGGCGGCGTTCGTCCGTTGCTGAGATATTCAATATTGTGACGGCGTCCCACGCTAAGTGCCTTCTGAAAGAGAGCCTTCTTGGCTCTGCCGGCTGTGTCGATTTTCGCTCTCACACCCACGAGCACTTTTTCCCAGAAGCGGGGCACGGAGCACATGCAACTTGGATGAATTTCGCGCATGGTCTCCTGAATCTCCTTAGGATAGGTATTGATAGCTAGCCGTGCTCCCACTGTGAGGCATAGGATAGCCCACCCCCGTTCAAAGACGTGCGTATAGGGCAGGAAGTTCATCACCACGTCGTTTTCATTTACGGGCACATGCTCATGGTTACCCTCCATGGCTGCATGATATTGTCCGTGAGTGAGGATGACTCCCTTGCTGTCGCCTGTTGTTCCACTGGTATAAAGGATATTGGCGATATCATCGTAGGAAGCCTCGGCACAGCGTTTGTCCACTTCTGTCTGCCTCGGGAAATTATCACCGAGCTTGAGGAAGTCATCGAAATAAATGGCGTTGGCATCATTAGGATGAATGCTGACATTTCTGTCGAAGATGATAATGCGCTCAAGAGACGGGCATTGCGGGAAAACGCGGTGTGCCTTGTCGTACTGTTCCTGCTCACCCACGAAGAGCATCCGCACTTCCGCGTCGGAAATCATAAACCTGATCTGCTCCTCACTGCTGGTGGCATAGAAAGGCACAGTGACTGCCCTGACACCGAACGCGCCGAAGTCGGTGTAGAGATATTGCACGGCATTTTGAGAGAATACGCCAATGTTCTCCTGCACCTGAACGCCAATATTGAGCATGGCGTTTGACACTTGCCTGACAATGTGGGAGAACTGGTTCCAAGAAACGGATTTCCATTCCCTGCTTCCGAAATCGCGGTAAGTGAGCGCCTCTTTCTCGCCGAAAATCTTTGCCTGCTCATGGATAAGCATTGAAAAGTGACAGTTTGTCTGCATAATCCTTTTTCTTTTTGTTGCAAAGGTAGTGCAAAACAAGAGCAGAACAAAATGAATCATTCATTTTTTTATGCCGTGTTACACCCTATCTTCGTTTTTTTATGACATTTCAAAGCAAAGATAGTGCATTTTTTCGATTAAACGAGAGAAAAGCGGCCAAAAATGCACATTCCCCTCAAAGAATTGCGGAGGAGTTGACAAAATCCGTGTTTGCTACCGTATCTTCAGGGGCAGTTTTCTTCTCCTGGCACCATGTCCGATGGATCAGAAGAACGGTTTGTAGCTTCCCCACGGCTTGGTGCAGAGACGACTGATGCGTATTGTAGAGCCACTGGAGCATTTATTGCCGCTAATATTCATCGTTCCCGCATGCCCATTGCCCGTGTCTTTTTTATATTTTGAGAGCAGCAAGCGAATTGTCCCGTTTTTTCTGGCTTGGAATGTGTTACCCGTCACATGAAAAGAAGTTTTTCCCCAGTAATCACTCAACCTTACCGGGAACAGCCATTCCCTTTTGGGATATTTCTCACGGCTCCACCACTCATCTGATGAAAAGTGCGCTGCCTTGAAGACATTGTTGTCACAAGAGAAATGGGTGACCAACCATTGATTGGAATCAATGCCTCCGCCGATATTCCCTGTGCTGGCATCGATGACGTTGTTGGAGAAAGTGAAGTCAGCCACAGGTATGTTGCTGCCCGTATAGTCCTGGATATTGATGGTGAGCACATCATCGAGGTTAAGGCTGCGGTCATAATCCATCTCAACCGTGTAATCACAGCCATCTTCCGGATAGGTGCGCTCTTTCCAAAGTTTCTCTATCACTGCCCGGTCGATTCTATACACATTTTTCTTGTAGTATCTCACTACCCTCCGGTGCTTCTTGGCACTGGGACCGTCACTGCCAAACAAGCGCTTCGCAGGAATGCCATGACCTTTTGCCTTGACGATGCCTGTGGCATCTCTGTTTTTAGTCAGACGGACCACGTTCTCTACCAAGTTATTGGCATAATAGAGTTGCTGTCCACCGAAATAGATGTCGTAAAGAGCCGGACGCGCACTGACCTTCTGACCTTTTTTATCCGTGTATTCAGACACCCCTGCCACAATGCCGGAGATTTTGTTATGAAGCATATAAAGCACGCTGTTCTCCACCAAAGCTCCGCAATAATAAGTTGTCCATAAAACCCGCTTGCGGAACACCCATTCCACACCTCGGAACTGATTGCCGACAATATAAAACGGACACGACATGTATGCCATCAGGTTGGAATAAGCCTTTTCGTTGTTGGTGCTCATCTCCACGCCACTGGCCCTGAGCTGGTCGAAAGTGCTGCCGAGGATGCGGCAGCTCCCCGTCACACGCAGACAATCACTATGAAGAGCTGTATGACCATGAAACGTGCAGTTGTCCACGTAGATATGCCGGATGAAATTACGGTTGAGCGGCACCCTTAGACTGTCTAGTGGTTTGACATTCTCACAATAAAAGGTGATGTATCTTCCGCCTTTATCAGCAGTGGTATTCTCAAAGATGCAGCCTACAGCCTGAAACTGTTCTATTCCTGTTGGGGCGCAGTTGATAAAATAGGAGAAATACTGACAGCCGAGCGTCGTTATAGTACGTACCTTGCGAAGATTCAGCGAGTGTTCCGTATAGAACAAAATATCACGGGTCAAGAAGCCACCCACGGCCTTGCCTTCCACCTCTCCGTCGATGACAAAATCACGTGGGAGGACAATAGCCCGTTCTTTGCCATCCCCCCCGTTGAACTGATGCGGATAGGAGTATCCTCCAGCAAAAGGAAGTTTCACATAATATACCTTGTCGAGCTTCAAGCCGACGCAATTAATGTTGCTTACTGCAGCCCGAAGTGCTGCGGCA
>CAMZHP010000323.1 GCA_947306845.1 uncultured Prevotellaceae bacterium | reverse complement strand
CTATCATGGCGAGATCATCATCGAGGCTGAGGACATGGACTTCAAGAACATCAAGAGTTGTGCCACCGATCCATACGGATGGTATCCGAATGTGCGTGGCCATTCTGGCAATGGCTTCATGGACATGGGCACCAACTCATCGGGCTCACTGCGCCACCGCCTCGAAGTGAAAGAGCCGGGCGATTACAGAATTGCCATCCGTTATACTTCTACGCAGAAGGCGGGCAACCTTAATGTCAAGGTGAACGGTGAGAGCAAAGCTGTCAGATGCGAGAAGACAGCAACCAACCAATGGCTCAAAACTACATTTGAGGCCACTCTCAAAGAAGGAACCAACGAACTCATCATCAACAACACTGGTGCGCTCAATATGTATATCGACCAGGTGGTCTATACTCCTGCTGATGTGGAACCAGAGCGGTTTGGCGTGACCATCCGCCAGGCAGAGCATGGCTATGTAGTGGCTGATGCAGACTCCGCAGCGGAGGGACAGACGGTGACACTGACAGTTACTCCCGAGGAAGGATATGCCTTGCAAGGATGGAATGTGGTACACGGTGGGGTAGTGGTGGCCGATGACGGCACCTTCATCATGCCGGATGACAATGTGACCATCCAGCCCGTGTTTGCGGATATGAGTGCGGTCTATGCCCTTGATTTTGGCAGCGTGCTCTCTGGTACAATTCCACCGGGATGGCGCATTGTGCAGGAGGACAATGCCGTGCATGAATACCCCAACAATTATTCTTCTGGAGCGCGCACCTTCTCCGGATTCGGCGGTTATCAGGGCAAGGGACTGTATTGGCGTGTCAACTGCTGCGAGTATGGTCGTCAGAGCGCATTCCCCCTCACACTTGATGCGGGTTCCTACAAGTTGTCTTATGCCATGGCGGCATGGAAGGAGAAACCTGAGTATAAAACCCGCATCTTGGATGCCAACAACAACGTTGTGGCTACCACCGAATTCCTAGCAGCTACTCCCAACGCATCGGGAAATACTTCTGCCAACCTCTCTGGGGCGCAACTTCGCGAATTGCCTTTTGAGGTCAGCAAGAAAGGCAATTATGTCATCAGTTTCATCAACAATGGAACGGGTTTCAGCGAGTTCCTGCTGTTGGAATGCCGTGTCAACACGACAGGGGCATCAGGCATCAACGAGCATGTGACGCACACCACACTGCCTGTGGGCATCTACAGCATTCAGGGCGTGAGGCGTGAGGCCATGCAGAAAGGCATCAATATCGTTGTCTATCCTGATGGTTCCAGCCGTAAGGTGATGGTGAGGTAACCAACCTTTCCGCTCAAGCAATAAGAAATCAGCCACAGGGAATCACTTCTCTGTGGCTGCTTCATAAAAGGTTGAATGGATAGTCCAAATCTATCCTTGATGGTAAAAATGATGTTTCAGTCGTCGATGTAAAGCAGTTCTCCCAGATGGTTGAACTTGATGTCTATGCCGTTGGATAGCTCTATCTCGTAGCCATAGCTTTCTTTGTCGATTTTGACGATTTCCTCACCAGCGAAGTGAGAATTTACATAGTTGGCAATCGCTGTAGGGACGATTTGCATGGGGACACTCATGTTGAAGCAGTCCACCCTTTCCCATTCCTCGTTCATGTCGAAATCGAGTTCGATACCGTTGTTCAGGCATACCTCATAATTGGCATCATCAGAGTCGGCATCAATGTTGACATAGTCAATGATTTGTCCGGGGAATAGTTCCTGAACGAAGGTCTTGATGGATGAAGGTAACTGTTCCTTGGGGAGGAAGGTGTCCTGAGCAAAGGTGGAGACGGTTTGCATCATCATGCAAATGAGTGCTGCGATAAATAATGTTGACTTTTTCATAATTTTTCCTTTTTTTATTATTATCTGTTATTTCCTTATCGTTGTTTATTTTTTCTTGTCGGGAGGCTGCTTGTTCCTTTCGACATGGCAAAGGTAGGATGGTTTTCCATGCCTTGAAAGTTTTTCTCTCTTATTCCTTTTCGTTAGTTGCGACAGCAGCCTTCACAAGCGACAAACATGGGGGTATGACCTTTTTCTTGTCGCATTGCTACCCATTTTGGTGTGGATACAGTCTTAATTGGCCGATTCCCTTTCTGCTATTGTTCCATTTGTGAAGACAAATGTTACAAAATCAAAAATGTTCGTTATACCTTATGCTGAATGTGGCTGTTTTAGACTTGATTTGAAAGCAATTTTCTCGGTTATAATTTACAAAACAATTGATTTTGTTTTACTTGGGGTAAAAAAAGACAATTTTATGTTAACTTATGTGAGAAACAGAAGCGTGGATTGTGGAAAAAAGTCGGACTGATATTTGCATATTTGGTTGTTATTTCATACCTTTGCAGCAACAAGGATAAGCGGCAGATGATGTCGCACAAGATTATTATCAACTGATATGGCAGGGGAGTGCCTGTCTTAAGTATGCCGAGATAAGATAATGCTATGGCAAGTCAGTAGTCTGTTACATTCTTACACCATCATATATACGCCTTCCTAATTTTGGAGATGACCATATTTTCGCCTTAATATTTTAAAAAATTATTAACTAACATAATAACGTACTTATGAATCAAAATCTGTCAAAATCTAAGAATCTAAAGCAACTGATTAGACAGACCATTCCCACGATTCTGATGCTTTTCGCATTCAGCACGATGCTGTATGCCCAGAACGGAATCACTGTTAGGGGTACAGTCACTGACGATACCACGGAGCCTTTGATTGGTGCCACGGTAATAGTTAAAGGACAGCCCTCTACGGGAACGGTGACCGACCTCGACGGTAACTTTGAATTGAAGGTGCCTTCTGAGCAGTCTGTGTTGGTGATTTCCTATGTAGGTATGACCACGAAGGAAATCAAAGTCGAAAAACAGCGGAACATCAAGGTGACGCTCTCTGATGACAACCAGTTGGAAGAAGTGGTAGTTGTGGGTTACGGCCAACAGAAGAAGGCCTCTGTGGTCGGAGCTATCACGCAGACTACAGGTGAGGTGCTTGAACGTGCGGCAGGTATCGGCAGTGTCGGTGCCGCCCTCACTGGTAACCTCCCCGGTATTGCGACCATCGCCTCTACAGGTCAGCCTGGTGAGGAAGACCCGCGAATTTACATCCGTGGTGCTGCTGCTTGGAACCAGGATGCTCAGCCTCTTATCCTTGTCGATGGTGTCAAGCGTGAGATCAAGTCCGTTGATATCACATCTGTCGCCACCATCTCAGTGTTGAAGGATGCATCTGCCACCGCCGTCTATGGTGTCGAGGGTGCCAACGGTGTTATCCTGATTACTACCAAGCGTGGTCAAGAGGGTAAGGCAAGAATCGATGTTGGTTTCAACGCTACATTGAAGGCAGTGTCAAAGCTTCCCCGCAAGTATGACTCATACGATAGCTATATGTTCCGAAACCAGGCCATCGAGCATGAGTTGGCCATCGGCGGAGCTGCTTCCTGGGCATACTATCGTCCGCAGACCTTCATCAACAACTTCCGCAACCAGGATCATACCGTGAAGCCCAATTATGCTGCAGACGGCACTTACCTCGGCGACTACAGCCAGGCCGAACGTTATGCCAACACTGACTGGCAGGAAGAGATGTTCAAGGATTACACCTTATCTTATAATACGAACCTTAATTTATCAGGTGGTACTAAGTTCGTGAAGTATTTCGTTGCTTTCGACTTCCAGAACGAAGGTGATATGACCAAGATTTGGGA